>NZ_VOZI01000025.1:0-34350 GCF_013419835.1 Acinetobacter sp. YH12052 | reverse complement strand
GTTCAATCTGAGCCATGATCAAACTCTTCAGTTTAAAATCAATAGTACATATAGTGTACCAATCTTGGCTCATCAATTACTGACAAAAATTTGCTCAAATAAACTTCGAGTAATTTCTACCATCAATTAATGAAAATAATTTCGATCAATCAATCAGTAAAAATCCACACAAGTTGTTCTTCATAATCTCTTAATGATCTTCTTAATGCTTCGTCAGCAAATAAGAAACAACATCAAACAACTCAAAACCTTGTGTTTATCGCTGTCTGCGTTGGTATGCAGCGTATTCTATAGAGTTTCAAAACAAACACAAGCCCCTATCACAGAAATTTCTATGATATTGCGCCTGAGTGTATATTTTTTAAACTATAAGCAATTTATTGCTTATTTAAAGATCAATATATCTACATATTCCGCTTTATGAAAGACGAATTTTATAATTATTGGTGATTTTTATATTCTTCAAACTAAAAAGCCCGTAATTCAACGGACTTTTCGAATAGCACTGACTTGAATAAAACTAATGAAGTTACGAAAGTGACTTTAGTTTGCTTGCTCAGCCAACCAACTCATGAATTTTTGTCGTTCAGCTTTATTGGCCTTTTGCCAAAGCTGAATTAATTGTTGATCTGCCCCATTTTCATTAATAATCACATTTTTTGAAGCTACTACAGGAGATACTACGTTCGTTGGTTTTGCAGTTACAGATTGCGCATAAACAGGTGCTGGTTGATTTTCTGGCACAGCTTCTTTCTTCGTAAAATCTACTGCATTACCTAAAACACCATTGGAGAAAATCGTTTTTTGTTCTTTCTTCGCCCCAGCTTGCTGCACAAGTAATTGATTAGATCTGTCATACAAACCAAATATCGGCTGGTCTTTATATTTTTGCGCAGCATCAAAATCTTTTGGTGCATTGACTAGACCCAAACGATACTCTTGACCATCAATCAGTGCTGGAGTACGAATAGCGGCCACACCTGACTTTAAAATATCGTGAGAATTATCAGCATGTTGAAAAAATTCGCTATAACGTACCGTTAATAGGTTTTCACCTGCATCTAGCTTATACTTCTCCGTAGATCGAAATAAACCACCAGTAACTTCTTGATCATTAACTGCAACTATTTTAATTTCTTCCGGAACAGTCAAAGTTACAGCTGCAAATCCGGCACTACTTAACATCAGCGCTGCAGCAGCAACATTTAATCTTAAAGTCATCATTATCACTCTTTATCAATTATTTAGTTTGGAATGCACTATGCAATGCATATATGACAATCTTATGACATCTAACAATCACTGTATATTTTGTTTCAAGACATTATTTTGATATTCATTCAAGAATTTTGCATATAAAAAAAGGATGCTTAATGCATCCTTTTTAATTCATCACACCATCATTACTTAAATGTTTTGAATCGTTCTTCATCTGCAATAAAGGTTTTTTCGCCTGCAGGCGCTTCAATCGAACCGAAAACAAGTTGTGCACGTAGTTTCCATTGATCTGGCACATCAAATTCCGCAGCTGTTTCAGCATCAACAATTGGATTGTAATGTTGCAATGATGCACCGATATTTTTTTCAGCCAAAGCCGTCCAAGTAGCAAATTGAGCAATCGCTGTTGAGTGTTCAGACCATACTGGGAAATTATCTGCATAAAGTGCAAATTGTTCTTGGAGAGCTTTTACTACAGCCTGATCTTCATAAAATAATGCTGTACCAAAACCTGCTGCAAAACTATTAATCTTGCCATTGGTTCCTTCAAATGCATCTGCAGGCACAATCTTACGTAAAGTTTCACGTACGATATTCCAGAATTTTTGATGTGCATCACCAAACAGAATAACAACACGAGACGTTTGAGAGTTAAATGATGATGGACTTAAACGTACAGCATTTTTAATGGTTTTCTCAATTTCATCTTGCGATAAACTCACGTTATTACCAATAGAATAGATTGTGCGACGTTGTTCGATTTGATTCAAGAATGACATTACAAGACCTCTTTTTATTTTCAATTAGCTTACTAAGTTGAGATTTATAATAGGTGAAGTTTTTAAACGTTGCATGACTATATTTACAACATTGTGTCTTATTTCTAGAACAATCAGTTGTAAGCATCTAAATACCCACAACTCATTTACATACAGATTTTAGTTTACTGCTCTAAAAGCAGAGATCAAAGCAACTTACAGCACATAGAAATTACTCATAAATTCTAAACTGATCTTGGTCTTCTGGTTCTAAACGTTCAGGCGCTTGACCTTCAATTGAACCAAAGACCAATTGTGCACGCAGCAACCATTGTTTTGAAATATCAAAGTGTTCAGCAACAGCATAATCAATGTGTGGGTTATAGTGCTGTAAACATGCGCCTAGACCTGCATCTGCGATCGAAGTCCATACTGCGAATTGGGCCATGCCAGACGTTTGCTCCGACCACACTGGAAAATCTTCTGCACTTAATGGCACTTTCTTTTGTAATTGTTGAATCACGGCTTGATCTTCATAGAAAAGCACAGTTCCCAGGCCAGCTGCACATTGATCTATTTTGAGCGCCACACCCTCAAAAATATAACTCGCAACATTCTTGCGTTGTACGTCTTTTACTATGTCCCAAAATTTTTGATGCGATTCGCCAAATAAAACCACAATACGTGTACTTTGTGAATTATATGCAGATGGACAACTTCTTACAGACTCTTGAATCAGTTCAGCCAAGTAAGCCTGACTATAATGTACCTTCTTTCCAAGCTCGTAAATACTGCGACGTTTCTTTAGTTGGTCGACAAATGACGCTTCTACTTCTTGGTCAGTATTTTTCTTTTTTAATTTAAAATCTTTAGTGATATCCGCAGTCAATACATGACCAATTTTATCGAGTAACGCCACCCTAAACACCCCAAAGCAATTTTTATATATAAACAACAATTCCTTACTTATTCTAAGGGTTTATTAGGCTGAATTTTGATTATGATTTATTCACATGTTGCTTTTTAAATCAATCAATAAACCCTAAAACAAATAACTCCGCATTTTGCGGAGTTTATGTGACATTTAACGCATTTTATTTATCAGTTTCAAATAATGCTGCGACAAATGATTTTGCTGAGAATGGACGCAAGTCATCAATTTTCTCACCTACACCAATAAAACGAATTGGTACATGGGTACGGCTTGCAATATTAAATAACACACCACCTTTCGCAGTACCATCCAGTTTAGTAATGGTTAGACCTGTAAGCCCTACTGCCTCGTCAAACATTTCAACTTGGTTAATGGCATTTTGACCTGTGCCTGCATCTACCACTAACATCACTTCATGCGGAGCTGTAGCGTCAATTTTTTGCATTACACGTTTTACTTTAGACAACTCTTGCATGAGGTGTCCTTTGTTATGTAAACGACCTGCGGTGTCTGCAATCAGCACGTCTACGCCTTTTGCACGAGCACTTTCAAATGCATCAAAAATAACAGAAGCAGAATCTGCACCATGACCTTGAGCCACAACAGCAATATTATTGCGTTCACCCCAAATTTGTAATTGTTCTGTTGCTGCTGCACGGAATGTGTCACCAGCAGCCAACATTACTTTTTTACCTTCACCTTGTAAGCGTTTCGCTAATTTACCAATCGTGGTGGTTTTACCCACACCATTTACGCCAACAACCAAAATCACATACGGATTTTTATTGCTGTCGATATGCAGTGGTTTAACACGTGGTGCAAGTAATGCCACAAGTTCTTCTTGAAGCGCTTTATATAAAGAGTGCGAATAGATTAAATCGCCACGTTCAGTACGTTCAGTTAAGTTCGCAATAATCGTTTTGGTTGCATCAACACCAATATCAGCAACCAAAAGTTGCTCTTCAACCTCTTCTAAAAGTTCATCGTCAATTTCCTTCCCACCGATCAGGATATTCACCATGCCGTCTGCCAAGTTCTTACGTGACTTTGCTAGACCTTCTTTCATTCGACTAAAGAAGCCGCCTTTCGCCTTCGAGTCTTCAGTTTCTGACTCTGTTTCTTGTAATGGTGCAGCAACGTCTTGCTGTACTTTCGGTGTCTCGATAATCGGCACATTTACCGCAGGTAAACTCGGTAGCGTGACATCGTCATCACCGATATCAGCATCAATCAAAAATTTATTCTGCCCATGAGATTGCTGTTGCATGCCGAATCCTTGAAAAGCACTGCGTTAAAAAAACCGATTCTATCATAAGTTATCTTAAATTGAGTCGATACACGCCTGTCAGAGCGAAGCACACTAAAAAACAACATGTTGAACTTGCAATCAAAATTAACTTTAGGAAAACTAGATAGCTATAAAATGCATTTTAATGGATTCCTTTGTGTCCCATAAAAACAGATTTTCTCCTTGTTTTTTTAAAACTTTATTTCGCTCTGCACTTCCTATCTGTGTTATCAGCAGTTGCCTTTGGTCTGCAACTCATCTACATGCAGACACACGTACCCAATTAACGCGTAGCACCTTTGAAACCACGCTTAAAAATGGTTTAAAGGTCATTATCCGTGAAGACCACCGTGCACCAATGGTAATGACTCATATTTGGTATCGCGTTGGCAGTAGTGATGAGTCGGGCAATCTATTAGGGATCTCTCATGCACTCGAACATATGATGTTTAAAGGAACCACAAAAGTTCCTAATGATGAATTTACACGTCTTAGCCGTATCTATGGCGGCAGCATCAACGCTGCAACCTTTACCAATTACACGAATTATTATCAGTTGTATCCTAAAGCCTACTTCCCTATGGCGCTGGAGCTCGAAGCGGATCGTATGAGTAATTTACGATTACAACAACAAGATTTCGACCCTGAAATTAAAGTGGTTATGGAAGAACGCCGACAGCGCACAGATGACAATCCTCGTTCTTTGGCTTATGAACGTTTCAAATGGATCTCTTATCCAACCAGTCACTATCGTCAACCCGTCATTGGACACATGAAAAATCTGCAAAACATCAAATTGGCAGATTTAAAGCAATGGTATAAAGATTGGTATACCCCGAATAACGCCATTTTGGTGATTGTCGGTGATGTCGATGCCGAAGCAGCCATTCGTCAAGTTCAAAAATACTTTGGTGATATTCCATCACGCAAAACACCTGATCGTAATGATGTGATGGAATTCGAACGTGTGGGCTATCGTCATATGGAACTAAATTTACCCGTACAAGTGCCTAATTTGTATATGGCGTGGAATGTACGCTCACTGGCTACTGCAAAAAACCCACAAGATGCATATGCTCTCAATATTATTCGCAACATTTTAGATAGTGGTATTTCATCGCGCCTACAAGACAAACTGGTACGCGATAAAAAATTACTCACCGCTGTAAGTGTTTCTTATGATCCATACAATCGTGGTGATAGCTTGTTTACCATTTCAGCACTCCCTGCCGATGGCGTCAAAATGGAACAAGCGCAAAAAGCTATACAAGATGAAATCGACACTTTAAAAACAGAATTAGTCAAAACACCTGAAGTTGAACGTATCACCACACGTTTTGTCTCCAATTTAGTCTATAACCAAGATGACATCAGTAGCCAAGCCAAGACAATCGGCAACTTAGAAGTCAATGGACTCAGTTTCAGGCTAATGGACGAATTACCAAAACTATATGAAAACGTCAGCGCACAGGATATTCAACGTGTCGCAAATGCGTATTTTGTCCGAGAAAATTTAAGCACCATGTATCTATTTCCAGAACAGTCAGAGGTTCCAACAACCTCAAATAAAGCAGATCAAACTACAAAACCAGCTCAAACGGAAGTTGTTATTCCAGAGCAACAAATCAGCTCAACCCAAAACACTGAAAGCGTCTTGTAAGGATTAGTGATGACTATTACGAAAATTTTATCCCTAAGCTTACTCACTGCGTTTGGCTCAATCCTCCATGCAGAAACTTATACGGAAAATGTTCCTGACCTCAACGATAATCCGAGCCAATTACAATCTATCCCCATGCTGCAAAGTTTAAAGAATTTACAGATTGATAAAGACTACCGTGCTCCACTTGTTCAAGTGCTGAAAAACCGAAATGGTGTGAATAGCCTGTTTGTTGAATCGCAAGATCTACCCATGGTGGATATTCAACTGACCTTTAATGCAGGTTCTGCTCGTGATGAAGAAGTCGGAAAAGGCTTGTATGGTGTTGCCAACATGGCTGCACGTTTAATCGATGAAGGCACAGAAAAATACAATGCAACGCAAATTGCCTCGGTTTTTGACCAAACAGGTGCTCAATTTAGCGTGCAAGCACATCGAGATATGTTTGTCGTTCGGTTACGCGTATTGTCAGACCCTAAAAAATTAGAACCTGCTTTAAGTATGATGATGGACGTGATTAAAAATGCGACTTTTAAAACCTCTAGTCTAAACTTAGCTCTCAGTAATAACCAAGCTGGTCAGAAGCAACTCCAAGAAAGCCCAAGTCGCTTAATGAATATTCGTTTCTATCGGGCTGTATACGGCACACATCCTTATGCAGAACCGATTACGGGAACCAATGGCAGTATCAAAAAAATAACACCAGACATTTTAAAGAAGTTTCGTGATCAATTTTTAGTTGCTCAAAACATGAATATTGCCATTACAGGTAAACTCAGCAAAAAAGAAGCGCAAAACCTAGCAGAACGTATTTCTGGAAACTTAAACCAAGGTGAAAAAGCCAAAGCGCTTGCACAACCAGAAGAAAAACAAGGCTTTGATATTATCCATCTTCCCTACAATTCCACCCAAGCCAACGTCATATTTGGACATTTAGGCACCACACGCGATAACAAAGATCGATTAGCCTTAGAAGTAGCTAATCGAATGTTTGGCGGTGGTGGTTTTAACTCGGTCCTCATGCAAGAGCTTCGTGTTAAACGTGGTTATACTTATGGTGCCTATAGTGCATTTAGCTTTAGCCAAGCACCCGGAATTTTTAGTTTTAGCTATGGAACACGTCAAGATCAGCTTATAGATAGTATTCGAGTGGCACATAAGGCTTTTAATGATTTTGTCAAAATGCCTATTGATCAAAAACAAATGGAAGAAACCAAAGCCGGTATGCTGCGTGCTTTTCCAAATAATTACAGCAGTAATGCAACGATCAATGCACAGCTTGGTCTATTGGGCTTTTATCAACAAGACCCAGATTATTTGACCCAGTACCCTAAATTATTGGAAAAAATAACTGTAGCTGATGTACAAAATGCGGTTCGTACCTATATGCACCCTGAAAATATGACGGTGATTGTGGTCAGTAAAACCTTAGATAAAAATGAAGTACAGCAGATATTGGAGGAGAATGTACAAGCAGCTCCAACCAAGATAATCCCTGCGACTAAGGCTGTTCCTCTGCCAAAGCCGGAAGTTGATGTGCCCGCACAGATTCCATCTGATAAGCATGCATCAATTTAAGATAAGCACCCACACGAATGCGATCTTGCTGTCTGAGCAGCATCGCCATTTCCTGTGTTTCAGGATAACTTTGCTGCAACGCAAGTCGTGACACGTTTTGGTATTGCTGTACAGAAATAGGACGATATAAGGCAATCACAGCCAATACCAAAATCACCACGATCATGACTGAAACAAAGATATTATAAATTTGCTCAAGCTGTATTTTAGATTTGAATTGAATAATTTTTTCTAAATCAATAGTCATACACTACCTCAGGTTCAAAGTAGTGTATGGCTGACGTTCAAGAAGTTCAAGTCACAGCGCTTAAAACTGCATCAGTTCACTGTTTCAGTCTGTGAGTTAGCTAAACAATTTAATGAATAATGGTTCGTATCACCGCAAAATAAAGAATTAATGCAATAATCGCCAAAACGATAAATACTGCAAAAATACTCATTCCACCTTCTGCATGCGCAGGATGTAAATCATCATCATCGGCGATTTTGAGTAATTCGCCATTATATGCATTGTAAAATTCTAAGCGCTGTCCCTTATCTAAATCCCGTGTGAAATCATATACACGTTTACGCTGTGCCAAACCAAAATCCCCTAAATGAATTTCTTGATGAAAAATTGCTTCATCAAGATTGCGACGATGTAGATGTGCCAACTCCACAATTTGCGCTAATGTCGGAGGATAATCTAAAGTTAAACCGTCTAAAACTCTTGTCATTTTACTTCTCCTTATTATCTACAACTTCTTATGATAGTATTTTACTCACGAAAACAATTGTCCATTGTTTAATCATGTAAACTATAGCAAATTAGAAATATTTACGTGAATAGTTGACAATTCAAGATAATTGTAATATTAGTTTAATAATACTTAGTTAAATTAGTTAATAGGGCTAAAGAATGGGCCCTTAATGATCATAATTAGAATAAGGAGTTAAATATGATTCAACAATTCTCTCAACATGAACTCGAACATGTATACGCAAATGCGGTGAACACAATTCAGTCTCAAATGAACTTCAGCGATGCAGTTCACGAATTGGAAGATGCAGCTCGTGCTGGACATGGTAAAGCAGCGTTATTTTTGGCTGAACTTTATTATCAAGGCTTCCGCGTAGAACGTGACTCACTCAAAGCGCAATATTGGCAGAACATGGCCACCTTGCAAGCATAACAAAACGTCACTAAGGTGGCGTTTTTTTACACCCTTCAACTTTTGACTACATAAATTCTTACAATCCAGTTCAAAGCTTACACAGCTTTTTCATAAGAATTTCCTACAATAGGAGCAACATCAACAACACGCTGCATATGATGTCTAAATTAAAGCAATATAAACCTATTCCAAAAGATTTATTTTTCAAAATTAGTATTTTAAAAACCATGATGTACTGTGGAGTCCTTTGGGGTCTCTACCACCAACAAGGTTGGGCAATGACCAGCGATCAAGATCATATTATCTTCCCGTTTTGGCTAAATGGCATTCAAGCGCATAAATATGCCAAAAAGCATTGGCCCAACTACACTCCACGACGCATTACACCAGAAGATTTTGAGGCATCGCTATTACCAACATTGACACGCCTTAAAGTTATCCCTGCGTTGCATAGCTCAAGTCACATTCGTCTCAAGCTCACAACCTCACAAATGCGTTTATTCTTTTTTAACCAAGATAAGATTCAAATGGCATAAAACCCTCAGTGCATGTTTGACCTCTGCATGCACTGAAAAGTATTTGCTTTTTTCAAATTTCGCGCTAATTTAAATTAAACAAAAACTACTATAAAGGAATGAAAATATGACTACAGTTGCCCAAGTACTTAAAGACAAAGCTTATCAAGAAATTTACACCATCACCCCAGATGCGACTGTACTCGAAGCCATTTCCCTGATGGCACAAAAAGGCATTGGTGCCCTCGTTGTGACCCATGAAGGCACAGTTGTTGGGATTTTGTCTGAGCGTGATTACACACGTAAAATCGCCCTGATGGAAAGAACATCTTTCGATACCTCTGTCAGCGAAATTATGACGGGTAGTGTCATCACCGTGACAAGTGCCGCGACTGTCGAAGAATGTTTAGAACTTATGACAGATCGCCATTTACGTCATTTACCTGTCGTTGAGGAACAGAAATTAACCGGCTTAATCTCCATCGGCGACCTTGTAAAAGCAGCAATGGATGATCAACGCAAACTGATCGAACAACTTCAACAATATATTTCAGGCTAAACTTAAAAATCCCCCTTAACAAGCTTTAAGGGGGAAATCTAGAAATCAAAATTCTTCATACAACTCACAATATGTAATGACACACACATTACAAATTAATTACTTTTCTCAATTTCCTTTCTTATGTTGAAACCCGTTTTAGATAAATTAGACCAACTGGATGCCATCATTTTAGAATTAGAACGCTTAATGGTTTCGATGAAGAATGATGAGCTGCTGGAATACCACCGACGTACGATTAATTTGGAGATTGCTTCGTCTATCGCTGAAATTTTAGATGCAAAAGCAATTATTTATGCACTACATCCTGAGTTAATTCCAATTACATCAAGCGTTAACCACACTATATATAAAAATTATGTCAAAAAAAATATCCCAGTTAAAAACTGGGATACTTCGAATATAGATCGGGCTATACAACTGCAAAAGATTTTTGCACCATCAACAGATGATGAGCAACTTAGTCTTTTTTAATGGCAGTAATTAATTTAAACCTAATTTTTCAGCCACATAGTCTGAGTCTTTATCGCCCCGGCCTGAAACGTTAACAACAATCTTCACATCTTTGGCAAGTTTTGATGCTTCACGAATTGCCCATGCAACCGCATGTGAACTTTCTAGTGCAGGCACAATACCTTCTACACGTGAAAGCGTCATGAATGCATCTAAACATTCTTGGTCTGTCGCTGTTGTATATTCAACACGGCCTAGGTCTTTTAACAAGCTATGTTGTGGCCCCACTCCAGGATAATCCAAACCTGATGCAATTGAATGCACTGGTAATGGTTCACCCTGTTCATCTTCAAGGACATAACATGCCATGCCATGAATTTGACTTGGCTTACCCAATGTCAACGTCGCAGAGTGCATATTGGTATCTAAGCCATGACCAGCCGGCTCTACACCCACAAGTTTAACATCGGTGTCATTGAGGAATGCTGTAAATGCACCAACGGCATTGGATCCACCACCCACACATGCAACCACATAGTCAGGATTTGCACCAAAACGCTCGTTGGTCTGAACTTTAATTTCATCACCAATAATTGACTGGAAGTCACGAACCATTTTCGGGAATGGATGTGGACCAACCACTGAACCAATCGCATAAATAAAATTGGTTGGATCTTTTAAATATTCTTCAAATGCGCTATCTACTGCATCTTTGAGCGTAGCTGTACCACGAGTAACAGAGATTAGGTTGGCACCTAAAATCTTCATTTTCACCACGTTTGGATGTTCTTTTTCAATATCCACTTGCCCCATGTGAATTTCACATGGAATACCCACCAAGGCACAAGCCGTTGCTAATGCCACACCATGCTGACCTGCACCAGTTTCTGCGATCACTTTGGTTTTACCCATGTATTTTGCTAACAAAGCTTCGCCAAGGCAGTGGTTAATTTTATGTGCGCCAGTATGGTTGAGATCTTCACGTTTCAGGTAGATTTGTGCTCCACCTAATTTTTCAGACAAGCGCTTTGCATAAAACAATGGACTAGGACGTCCAACATAGTGTGCAAACAACTCTTTCAATTCATTTTGAAATTCTTCTGTATGACGAATTTGCTCATAAGCAACATTAATGTCATCCATTGCCTGTTTTAAATCTGGTGGAATGAACTGCCCACCGTATTCACCGAAGAAACCTTCTTCATTAGGTAATGCGATACCATTAATTTGATGATCCATCATATTTCCTTCATGTTGTATGCAGAACAAAGACTTTTAAATACTATCCAATTTTGAAAATAAGAAACAATGCAAAATTGGAGTAAGTAATATAAACATCATTGATAAGAAAAAGTATCGTTTTTAACGCTTTAGCGCGCTAAATATTTCGTCATATCTTCCACACCTTTTAGGGTCATTGGGAACATATGATCTTCAAAGATTTGTTTAATCGCAGCAATGGTTTGGGTGTAATGCCAATAACTTTCTTCTTCTGGGTTTAACCACGCTGTTTTATCAAAATGATTACGTAAACGCTGTAACCACACCTGACCCGCTTCATCATTCATATATTCCACAGATCCACCTACCGAGTTCAACTCATACGGTGCCATACTTGCATCACCGACCACGATGACACGGTAATCTCGCCCATAGGTATTGAATAGATCCCATGTATTCATACGCGTGCTTGAACGGCGAATATTGTCTTTCCACACATAGTCATATAAACAGTTATGGAAATAGAAATACTCTAAGGTTTTAAATTCAGTTTTTGCAGCGGTAAAGAGCTTCTCGCATTGGGCAATATGTGAATCCATCGATCCCCCAACATCAAACAGCATCAACACTTTAATGCGGTTACGTCGTTCTGGAACAAGCTGTACATCCAAAATGCCTTGCTTGGCTGTTTCACGAATGGTTCCATCAATGTCAAGCTCATCTGCTGCACCTTGACGGGCAAATTTACGCAAACGACGCAATGCCATCTGCATCTGACGACTGCCGAGAATCTGCTCATCATCTAGGTTTCGGTATTGACGTTGTTCCCAAACTTTCACCGCAGATCGTTTACGACCAGGCCCACCGATACGCACGCCTTCAGGATGGTCACCATAGGCACCAAAGGGCGAGGTACCGCCCGTACCAATCATTCGATTACCACCCTGATGCTTTTTATGCTGCTCGCGTAAACGCTCTTCGAGCATTTTCATCAATTCTTCTAATGAACCAGCTTTTTTTAATTCTTCTCGTTGTTCTGGTGTTAAATGCTTTTCGATTAGCTCAAGGTCAAACCAATCCTTTGGCAGTTTATGTACCTGATTTAATAGCTCATCCAAATCAAAGGTGGCAATACCGTCAAAATAGTCCTTCATTGCACGGTCGAACTTATCAAAGTAACGTTCATCTTTGACCATGACGGTTTTTGCAAGCTGATAAAATTCATTTTGATCTGCAAAGACCAGCCCTGCTGCCACTGCTTGGTTCAAGTCAATCAATTCACGAGTTGAAACAGGAACACCGTATTTTCGAAGGGTATAAAACAATCGCACAAACATAGGCGAATAAAATCCAATAAAAATTAAATATCAGGAGGTCAAATCCAGTGTGAATGCATGTGATCTTGTTATTTCATCTGCAACTGAGTCTTGCCTTTACATCCACCATTATGAAAAATTGATTCCTACAAGTAAAGCCAAAAGCTTTTACTGTGTGTTCATATACGTTGCCCTACCTACCCAAAGAAACACAAACGGCATGATTTATTCGCAAGTCGCATTTCTTTCTTTAAGTGATTTTTTAAGAGTTTCATATTTGCGCTGAACATCGAGACGATCTTGCTGCAACTTTTCAATAGACACGATTTTATGAAAACCTTGATGGTTTCTATAGCGGTTAAAGTCATTTAGATTCAAGATCACAAAATCATAGTATTTCAGCTCGAGTACAGTTGCAGCACAGGCCTTTTGTTGAATGGTCGTTTGAGCTGCGAGATGATCTGATTGATCAATGAGCTTTTCTTTAAGTTGATGTTCTGCAACTTGCGCCCAATACGCATCCTGGAGTAGCTGTTGATGCTGCTGTTCAAACTGAGCATCATCCATTGCATAGCTAAAACTAGAAAAATAAAAACTCGCAGCCAACAAAAGTACAGTCGGCTTTAATCTCCTAGGTACAGCTATGTGTACACGAGATACGTATGCATTTGTCTGCATAATTCACCTTTATATTTTTTAATACTCAAAATAAAAGCCGGATAACCGGCTTTTAAATCTTTTAAAGAATTGATATCAATTAACGACGTGACATAAATGCTAAACGTTCAAGCAATTGCACATCTTGTTCGTTCTTAATCAAGGCACCATAAAGTGGTGGAATTGATTTCGATTTATCTGTGTTGCGTAAAATATCTTCTGGCATATCATCAGCCATCAGCAAACTCAACCAATCAATCAACTCAGAAGTTGAAGGCGGTTTCTTTAAACCCGGAACTTGACGTAATTTAAAGAAAATTTGCAGTGCTTCAGAAACCAAGGTATTTGAAATATTTTCAAAATGCACATCGATGATTTCACGCATGGTTGCTTCATCAGGGAATTCAATATAATGGAAGAAACAACGACGCAAAAAGGCATCTGGAAGTTCTTTTTCATTATTTGAAGTAATGATCACGATTGGACGTTGTGTTGCCGTAATCGTTTCACCTGTCTCGTACACAAAGAATGACATTTTATCGAGTTCGTGTAGCAAATCATTAGGGAATTCGATATCTGCTTTATCAATTTCGTCAATTAGAAGTACACAACGTTCTTCACTGGTAAACGCTTCCCAAAGTTTACCCGGCTTAATATAGTTTTTGATGTCATAAACACGGTCATCGCCCAACTGACTATCACGCAGACGAGATACGGCGTCGTACTCGTACAAACCTTGTTGAGCCTTGGTCGTCGATTTGATATGCCAAGTAATGAGCTTAAGGCCTAAACTTTCAGCCACTTGTTCGGCTAAAAGTGTTTTACCTGTCCCCGGCTCACCTTTAACCAAAAGTGGCTTTTGCAATGAACGTGCAGCTTTTACTGCAAGTTTTAAGCTATCGGTCGCAATATATTGATCTGTACCAGTAAATTGTTGAGTTTCAACAGACATGACATAACCTTATTTTTTTATTTAAAGCGGTGAAATTTTCTTGTTTACAACGTGCTGTGGTTTCGCTGCATTGTATTTGGTCCAAAAATAACCGAGGACTAAACCAATACCCACCACAAAGAGAATCAACGATAGATTCAACCAAACCAATGGCTGATCTTTTGTTAATACACCAAAAATCAAACCAAAAATCGCAGGTGCGATTGCTGCATTTGAACCTTCAGAAACGGTTGGTGTTAATAAAATAGCAAATACGATAAGCCAACCAATGGCACCGATCGTTTTGGGTAAGCGCTTCATCAGCCCATACCAACACAACAAAGCAATTACAGCCCCACCTAGGTAAACCGTAATTGCAATACTGCTTTCAGGAATTGAGTCCAATACCGATACTACACCATTCATTTTCACAACTCCTGAATTAACTTAAGCGCCGCGCAAGCCTTCTGGCTCAACTGCATTTGGGTCAATTAAACCTTCTGGAGGCATTTGAATAAAGAACCCTTTTGTTTCAATTGAATCTAGTACATGCAATACGTTCACACGTGCAAGTTTGCGTGATTCACTAAGTTCTAGATCCATGACAAATGTGGCACGACCAAATGCTGTACGTAAAGCATCAGGCATTACTGCAAGCGGATCAGTCGCTTCAGTTTCGTTTTCATTAACTTCAGGACGGGCAATATAAAGATACATTTCATCTTTTTTGCTCGATTTGTAGATAGAACAGTACATAATTGAATCAATACTCATTAAACGCAAGGCAAAGGATACATCAAAAAAAAGACTGATACATTAGTGTTTATTAACGCATCAGTCGTGAATTTGTATAAGTGATAGTTCTTTAATCAATCAGAACTTATTCCATCACTTTCATTTGACCAGAAAGATAGCTTTCATCGGCATGCAGCACTTCAATTAAAGGCTTCGTCAGCAAATCATAGCGCCAGCCCAACAAATAACTCGGTAAATATTGTTCATCATTATGAAAAACCACATGCTGATACAAAGCATTTAACCATTTTTTGCGCATTAAAACCTCTTTAGGCACAGAGGTTACTTGTACTGCACGCTGAATAACAGTATCGACACGTGACCCAATATCTTGAGAAGAGTGTCGAATTGGACGTGCCATACGCAGCGGCCATTCAGCTTGTTCTGGTAAAAACTTCAACAAATCTAAAATAATTTTACCATGCTCGCGCACAATGTTCGGACGAATGTCTTTCACCGCGCTCAATTGAAAATTATTTTTTGGATTCTTCTCTACCATATCAATGATGGTTGAGTTTTTAAGAATAAAGCTACGTGGCTGATTTAAGGCTTTCACCATTTGCTCACGCCAAACGGCCAATTGCTGAATTTGCATGAGCTGACGACGTGAATGTCGATAATTACCAATATCGTGATACAGCAAATGGATCGGCGTTTCAGTGCCAATTTCATAAGTTAAATTTTTGCAGTCCTCAAGCACACAATTTAATAAACTTTTCGCAGCCAACTCATTTTGAATCGTTTGGCTTAAATTCATTAAATAATGTACATCATTCGCTGCATAGTTCAATTGCTCGGCACTGAGTGGACGAGCCAACCAATCTGAACGTGTCTGATCTTTATCTATATCTACATCGAGCATAGTTTTTAAGGCATTTTGATAGCTGACTTGTAAGCCATGCCCTAAAAATGACATCCCAACTTGTGTATCAAAGACATTTTCTAAAGACTTATGCTGTGCATAGTGATAAATCAGGTCGATATCTTCACTACAAGCATGAAAAATGTTTTGCTGAGCCGCAAATAATTTTTGCCAGAATTGGCTTAAATCGAGGGTTGTACCATCAAGTAAATACACCTGATTTTGTACATTAATTTGGAAAAGTCCAAGTTTGGGCCACAGGGTATCTACTTTTATAAACTCGGTGTCGAGTCCGTAAATCGAGCTTTGGTCCATAAGATTTAAAACAGAATTTAAATCTGGCTGATTTTGAATGAATTGATACATAAGTTGCTGAGTCTAATTTTAGATGCTCTATGAGCTTATATTAACTGATATATATTATTTATCTATAAGGAAAAACGTTATTTTAGTGACTTATTTTCTTTATTTGGCTTTTTTATTCATTATAAATAAAAACTTTAATCGTTATTAAGTATAAATAATTAGGTGAAAATTATACAAAGCGAAACGAGTTTCGCTCTATAGTTACTTCATTCGCATTCGGTTATGCACGGCCTGACTTAAGGTATGACTATCCACATATTCAAGCTCACCACCCTGTGGTACACCCTGTGCAATACGGGTCATTTGTATTGGTAAATGTTTGGTCGCTTCAACCAAATAATGTGCTGTCGCTTGACCTTCAACCGTTGCATTGGTCGCCAAGATCACTTCCTGCACTTTACCATCACTTAGTCGTTGAATTAAATATGGGATACCAATTTCGTCGGGGCCAATACCATCGAGTGGCGACAAATGCCCACCCAATACATGATATTTCCCTCTAAAACTGCCACTTTGCTCGATTGCCATGACATCTGCAGGAGATTCAACCACACAAAGCAGTTGATCATCACGCTCTGACGAGACGCATATGTTGCACACTTCATCTTCAGTCAATGAATGGCAAATGGAACATTCATGAATATAGTTGGTTGCTTCAGTCAAGGCATGTGCCAGACCAACAGCACCCTCCCTATTTTTCATGATTAAGTGCAGTGCCATTCGTTGAGCCGACTTTGGCCCAACGCTTGGCAAAATACGCAATGCCTGTACAAGTTGATCAAAACGATCACTAAACATTTAACGTATTCCTTAGAATAAACCTGAAAGGCCTGGTGGAAGCCCCATACCAGAGTTTGCAGATTTCAGTTTTTCTTCTGAAATAACTTCAGCTTGACGTGATGCATCATTCATTGCCGCTGCAATTAAGTCTTCAATCATATCTGCATCATCTTGAAGTAGTTCAGGATTGATTTCAATACGTTTTACCACATGACGCGCAGTCATAGTAACTTTAACCAGACCACCACCTGCTTCAGCGTGAACTTCAACTTGTGCAAGCTCTTCCTTGGCTTTTTTAATGTTGCTCTCAACTTCTTTTTGCATGCGTTGAGCTTGCTGCATGAGCATATTTATGTTCATAAAAATCTCCGAACAAAACTGATGAATTCACTTTAGATAAGATCTAAACCGCGTGAAAGATCGCGAATAATATCATTAATATCTTCTAAACCAACAGATACACGAATTAAACCTTCGCTAATCCCTGCTGCTTTTTTCGCTTCTGCTGACATTCTGCCATGAGAAGTCGTTGCAGGATGGGTAATTGTTGATTTTACATCACCCAAATTACTTGTAATAGAAAGGAACTTGGTATTATCAATCACGGTCCAAGCGCCTTCACGTTCGCCTTTGGCAACAAACGACACAACTCCGCCAAAGCCTTTTTGTTGCTTTTTCGCCAACTCATGACCTTCGTGATTTGGAAGTCCCGCATAGTACACTTTTTCAACTTTCGGGTGTGAATCTAACCATTCAGCTAAAGTCTGAGCACTTGCACAATGTGCTTTCATACGTAAGCTTAAAGTTTCTAGACCTTTCAGGAAGATCCATGCATTGAATGGACTCATCGAGTTACCCAGTGTACGAATAACACCTGTAATCTCTTCCATCAATTTTGCACTACCAACAACTGCACCACCTAGCGCACGACCTTGACCATCAATATATTTTGTTGATGAATAGATCACGAGGTCCGCACCAAATTTAATCGGTTGCTGTAACACTGGTGTACAGAAGGTATTATCGACTGCAAATAATGCGCCATGCGCATGTGCAATATCGGCAATGGCTTGTAAATCACCTACTTGAGCTAATGGGTTTGACGGTGTTTCAATAAACAATAGGCGTGTAGTTGGACGAATCGCTTGTTTCCAAGCATCTAAATCTTCCAAATCAACAAAAGTAACATCAACGCCAAATTTGATGACATATTTTTCAAACAGAGAAATGATCGAACCAAAGACAGCACGTGAACACACCACATGATCGCCAGCTTTCAAATATGCCAAAGTAATTGCGTGTACGCCCGCCATACCTGAACTTGTCGCAACCGCGGCTTCAGCACCATCCAAAACAGCTAAACGTTTTTCGAAAGTTTGTACAGTTGGATTGGTATAACGTGAATAGGTATTGCCTTCAATTTGACCTGAAAATTTTGCTGCGGCATCTGCTGCACTTTCACAAACAAATGATGAAGTCAGGAAAATTGGCTCGCTATGTTCACCCTCAAAAGTACGAGTATGACCTGTACGAATCGCTAAAGTCTCTAATTGGTATTCGATGTCGTCTTGTTGGCTCATCTGTATTACTCAGTCGCGAAGAACTGCCTTTGTGAAGAATTGCCAATATTTTGAGCGTCTAAGCTATTTAAGGTCAAGGTAAAATACGAAATTATCGCTTAGACTTCGACCAATCCTACAAGGACTTAGGCAATTGACAGTTATGCACCCTTTCAAACAGAAATTTCTAGCGCAGCAAAAGAAAATTAAACACCTGTCTACACGTGTGTTTAATGCAAAATCGCTGGTCCTTTCTCAATCAACACCCTATGAAGTGATTACTGAATATAAACATGCAAAAGTTCGGTATTACGCTTCGCCTGATCGTAAATACAAAGAACCCTTAGTGTTTGTTGCACCACTGGCCATCAATATGGCAATTTATGATTTGTATCCATATCGCTCATTGGTGAAACATTTTCAACACAGTGGCTTTGATGTCTATTTGTTGGAATGGAGAAAGTTGAACTATCAAGATCGATTCTTAAATTTTCTATCGTTTATTGATGATGTGATTCCCCATTGTATAGATCAAATTTGTGAGCATGCAGATAGTCAATACATCTCGCTACATGGTTGGAGTATGGCTGGAGTCTTTGTCACGCTGTATACCGCATTACATCAACCTGAACATGTTAAAAATCTCATGGTGATGGGCGCACCAATTGATAGCTATGCCTCAGGTCGTATCGGAAAGTTATTTCAAAAAACCAATCGCTTGCTTTCACGTAGTAAGAATTTACAAGATACTGTTTACACTGGGAAAATTCCTAAACATTTTATCCATACACCGGGCGTGCTTAATGCGATTGGATTTAAAATCGTCGATCCAATTGGTTGGTTCAAAAGCCAAAAGCAATTTTTATCTAACTTAGATAATCTGCATGACCTGTATGAACATGCAACCATGGGCGATTTTCTCAATCACATGATTGACTATCCGGGTGGCATTAACCAAGACATGGTGTTCAATGTTTGGCTACAAAATCCGCTTAAAAACGGCATTATTCAATTGAAAGATAAAGTTATTCAATTAAAAAATATCCACTGCTCTTTGTTGATTGGCGCGGGTTCTACCGATCAAATCGTTACTGCCGATGCAGCAAGTCCTTTAGGCGAATTGACAAGTAGTCAAGATGTCACGTTTACTCTCATTCCCGGTGGTCACCTCGGCCTGATGTCGAGTCAAAAAAGTGCCAATCAATTTTGGCCAACTTTGACCCAGTGGCTTACACAAAGATCCAGTTTATTGAAATAAAAAATTTAGAGGGTAAAGATGATTCAGTCAGTTGCATTTATCGGATTGGGCGCAATGGGTTACCGTATGGCAGCGCACCTACCAAAACAGTTCGACACGGTTTATGTCTGGAATCGAAACTTTACCAAGGCAGAGCAACATGCTGCTGAATTTGGTACGCAAGCGGTTGTATTAGAGCAAGCAGTGCAAGCGGACATTATTTTTTCATGCCTACCCATCAGCCAAGATGTTGAAAATTTAATTGCGAGTGTGACGCTGAAATCAGGCTCGATTTGGGTCGACTGTACCAGCGGTGTGCCAGAATCTGCAAAAAAACTCGCTTCAGCCTTAAAGCAACAAAACGTTTCGTTCTTAGACGCCCCTGTGAGTGGACAAACCATTGGCGCTGAAACTGGAACATTAACCGTCATGATTGGTGGTGACGCAGCAGCCTTTGAACGTGCATTACCTGCGATCCAAACATTTGGCAAACTGATTAAACATGTGGGTGAACCGGGTGCGGGTTTTGCCGTTAAAGCTGTAAACAACATGTTAATGGCTGTAAATCTTTGTGCAGTTGCTGAAGGATTCACCACCTTAAAAGCGCATGGCGTGGACTTACATGAAGCACTCGATTGTATTAATGCGTCGAGCGGTAAAAGTAATGTGACTGAAACAGTTTTACCGCAGCGCGTACTGAATCGTAGCTTCCCATTAACCTTTGCGCTTCCATTACTTGCAAAAGATACGGGAATTGCTGTTGATCTGGTACGACAAGCAAAACTTTCAGCCCCTGTGCTCTCTTTGACGCAAAATTTAATCCAAGCAGCAAGCGATCAAGCTGAAGAAAACAGTGATTTTTCAAGCGCTATGATTATGTATGAAAAATGGAGTAAAATTACAATTGAGTAATAACTCGCCATTGAATAACGATAAATAACCATCATATTGTACTCTAGTGTCATAACACACATTGTTACAAATGACAGAGGAAACTCGCATGAACAAATTTACCCTTGCAACTTTGCTAGGTGCTGTAACTTTAATCGGGGCTTCTACTGCTGTTTTAGCATCTGAGCAAGAATGCCAAAAGTTGAAAAATGACCATGACGTGATTTATGCATCGAAAGGTTTCTGCTTTAAAGATCCTGATGCTAAAGCGAAGTTTGGCAATGACAATTGCTACACAACTAAGCCTAAATTTTCAGAAAAAGAGCAACAACGACTTGACGCGATCAAAGATCGTCAGAAAGAATTGAATTGTAAATAATTACGATTCAATTCGCACAAGGAATTTAGCAATGACTTATGATGATCAAAATATTTTTGCTCGGATTTTACGTGGAGAACTTCCTGCGTTTAAAGTCTATGAAGATGATCAAGTACTCGCTTTTATGGATGTCATGCCACAGGCCGAAGGTCATACGCTCGTAATTCCTAAAACCCCTGCTATTACGCTACTTGATTTAGATCCTGAAGCGGCTGCTTATACCATTCAGATTGTCCAAAAAGTTGCGAAAGCAATGGAGAAAGCCTTAGACGTGAAAGGTATCGTATTGATGCAGTTGTCTGGTGCTGCTGCGGGTCAAACTGTTCCGCATGTGCATTTCCACCTAATTCCGACTTCAGTCCATGAATTAGGTAAACATGCCGCACAAATGGGCGATATGGAAAAAATTAAAGCCATTGGCGAAAAAATCAAAGCAGCATTTTAAGTTCAATTGAGTTTAAAGTGATGATCAATGGAGCTTCGGCTCCATTTTTTTATGTTTAGAATATTGTGCCAAGTCATTTTAACTGCAAAATTTAATATTTAAAAATAACTATAAGTATTTAATAAATATCAATCTTTATAAATAAAAATACAATTTAAACCAAAAATCACCTTTCACCGTTTTGAAATATTTCCTTAATAGAACTGTCTTATTTGTAATGAATACTTAGCGCCATTAGATAGCGAAATTACTTCTAGCCAAGCTACTGATAAAACATATTGATATGACTGGAAAAGTCTTCTGGAGCTTCAAATGAAAAAAACTCTATGTGCATTAGCAATCGGGGCAACAATTCTTACACCAATGATGGCATCTGCTGCAGATGTAAAAATTTATGGCCGTGCACATGTCTCTCTTGACTATCTAGATGATGGTAAAGATTACAACGAAGTTGGTCTTTCTTCTAATGCTTCACGCTTAGGCTTCAAAGTAGATCAAAAAATTAATGATGACCTCAACGTATTCGCTCAAATTGAGCAAGAAGTAAACTTTGCAAGCGGTAGCCAAGACAGCAAAGGTATAGATTTTTCAACACGTGACACATTCGTGGGTTTAAAAAGTTCAACTTATGGTCAAGCACGTGTAGGTCGCTTTGACAGCCCATTTAAAGTTGCACGTAGCCCTGTGAACTTCTTCGGTGACATGGTTGGTGACGTTCGCAACGTAACACGTGTCGGCAACTTAAAATTTGATGAACGTAATGAAAACACAATTGAATATAAATCGCCAAAATTTGGCGGTGGTTTCAATGTATTAGCTGCAATGTCGATGCATTCAGGTACACAAATTGACCGTGAAGCAGATGGCGAAGGCAAAGATGATAACAAAGCCTATGACCTTGCTCTAACTTATAAAGAAGGTCCTATTGATTTTGCAGCAGCTTACGAAAAGTATGATGAAAATGCAGCAAACGCAGCAGGTGGCGCAAGTCGTGATGCATTGCGTATTGCTGGTGCATATAAGTTAACTGAAGAATTTAACTTGGGTGCGTTATACCAAATTGCCAAACACGACAACAATACAGCCAACCCAGATGCCCAAGTTTTTGGTGTAGCTGGCGAATATAAAGTAACCCCTAAAACCTCAGTACGCGGTGAATACTTCTACCGTGACGTAGATGCTGATGATGCTAATGCAAGCTTGATCGGTGTGGGTGTAGAACATAAGTTGGATAGCACTTTACGCGTATACGGCAACTTAGCAACTGTGCTTAACGACAAAAACTCTAAACTCAACCCTTGGAAAGAGGGTCGTAGCTTCGGTAACGGTATCGCAGGGATCGGTGATGAAAATGCAACTGCACTTTCTCTTGGTCTGCGTTACGACTTCTAAGCTGCAATATCTTCCCCCAAAAAGACATACCCCGGTATGTCTTTTTTACTCTTAAATTCAAAAAAGAAGAGCAACAAAGATTAAATTATTAGAGAGAAGCAAGTTGAGTTCGCATTTTGCTTCCGACCGGTCAAAGTTGCATCATGAACTATACTCATCTCACTCAAGAACAAAGATATCAAATATACAACTCGTTATGCAGAGGTTTTTCTAAGGCTGTACTAGCTCAAATCTGATCTGACGGTTACCAATTGCTTAAGGCTGTACCGCTTAGTAACCACCTTCTGTTTTCATCACTTGGGTATCTGTTTTATACTTCGATAAAAGCTCACGTAACGAATTCATGAGCACACTGGTGTCGACACCCACGGCAACAAATTCTGTGCCTAACTCGATATACTTCTGAGTCACATCATGCTGTGTCGACAAAATACCTGCTGCTTTACCCGCCTTACGTATACGCTGAATTGCATCAATCACGGTTTTTTGTACTTCAGGATGGTTCGAATTCCCCTGATAACCCATCGTCGCCGACAAATCCACCGCACCAATAAATATCCCATCGATGCCTTCAATTTTCAGTATTTCATCTAAGTTTTTAATCCCCTCTACCGACTCAATCTGAATCAGTAAACAGATATTTTCATGTGCCGTTGCATAGTAGTCAGGGATACTGTTCCAACGTGTTGCACGTGCTAATGCTGCACCAACGCCTCGAATACCCTCGGGTGGATAACGTACTGCCTTAACCATAAGTTGAGCTTGTTCAACAGTTTCAACCATAGGTATCAGCAAGGTTTGCGCACCAATATCCAACAGTTGTTTAATCAGTTGCACACTACCAATTGGAGGTCGAACTACGGCTTGCGAAGGATATGCAGCAATACTTTGCAATTGCGATAATGTCGTCCGCAAGTCACTTGGGGCATGCTCGCCATCAATCAGCAACCAGTCATAACCTGCATTTGCAGCTATTTCAGTCCCATAAGCATCGGCTAAACCGACCCACAAACCAATCTGCTGTTCGGTTTTTAATTTTTTCTTGAAATGATTGGTGTAATCCATCGCTGCTGTCTCATGCTTAAATTATGATTAACTACAATTGATTAAACGCCTTTTGGCAAAAACTACCAATAGCATTTATCTATCTTATGATTTTATATAACTCTAATTCGCACTTCATACAGCTTAAATCTGTTAATTTTTAGCCATTGAGTCCAGCATATACGACTAAGATCTATCTTTGGAAAATTTTCTCCTTAGACCATTTGGCCATTTATCCGCTAAACTACAGCAAACTATATCTGGAGATATTCGATGGATCTGTTAAACGTATCAAAACAACGCTATACCACGAAAGCATATAATCCTGCTAAAAAAATTCCACAGGAACAATTTGAGCGTTTATTACAAATACTCCGTTTAACACCATCTTCCATTAATATTCAGCCTTGGCATTTTTTTATTGCAGATCATGATGCAGCCAAACAACGCATTGCCAAAGCCTTAGTAGGAAAATATGCCTACAATGCCCCAAAAGTTTTAGATTCATCACATACGATTTTATTCTGTACTAAAGCAGACATCACTACAGAGCATTTAGATAATCTTTTAAATCAGGATGATCGTAGTGGTCGCTTTAAAGATGACAAAGCCAAACAAGGTCAAAAAGACAGCCGTACAGGTTATGTCGATTATTATCGTAATGAAAAAGGTGATATTCAACGTTGGGCTGAAAACCAAACATTTATTGCTTTAGGTCAAATGCTTTTGGCAGCAGGCATTGAAGGTGTGGATGCAACACCGATTGGTGGATTTGACGAAGCCATCATCACTGAAGAATTGGGCTTAGTTGAACAAAACTTGATTCCTTCTGTACTGATGACTTTAGGCTATCGTAGCGAAAATGATTTCAATGCGAAATTACCTAAATCACGTCTGAATGCTGAAGAAATTTTTACACATCTCTAGGCTTTTCATAAAACCGACGAAAGGGGCTATTTTACCTCTTTTTTGTCATTTCGGGACTTATTATTTAAACAATTATCGAGTATATTCTGCTCAAAATATACTCAGGTCTCTCCCTATGCCTACAGCTATAAAATTACCCATGAAATTTCATTGCGAAGCGTGCAATACGGTTTATTTACAAAAATATGCGGGCGATATGCTCCATAGCTATCCAAACTGCCCAAACTGTAAACAACCGGGTCAGTTACAAGGCACGATTGAAACTCAAGATTTCCTAAAACACCCCGTTGCAGTGGGTAAATGTTATTTTGAAAACACCTTACAACGTTTTCAACAACTCACACGTTAACTAAGCATCTAAAACTAAAAGCCCTCAAATCGAGGGCTTTTTTAATAACGACATATTTAGCAACAATGTGAAAATATAATATTTATAAATTGGTCTGAACTTTGCTGAATAATTTGAATCAGAACAACAAATCAAGCAGAGGTGGGACATGTCATATTTACTACAAATGCCGATGAAGTTTGAATGCGGTCATTGCCATCAAATGTATCTGTATACTTATCAATATACTGATCATCACTGCCCTGAGTGTCCGAGTTGTCGAGATCAAGGACTGCTCATGGGCGTGGCTGAGTGGGATGATTTGCTACAACACCCGATCGTTTTTGCTAAAAGTTATCTTAGACAGACATGGCATATGCTAAGCAAACCACACTCATGATCCCTGCAATCAAACCAAATACGGTTGCGACTCTCAATTTTTCTTTAAAGATGATGAGGCCCGCAACCACACCTAAAACTACAACCAAAATATTCATGCCAGCAAAGACGATTGCAGGTGTGTCTTTAAGCAACATGTGGGCTTTCACATACAGTGCAATATTGGCAAAGTTTAAGAGACCTAAGCCCAATCCAGCGAGGATATTTTTTGTCTGCCCCAGACTGCCGTGTTGTACGATGTTATAAATACTCGAAAGTAGAAATGAACAAATAAACACCAGATTTAAAGTCACCGCAAACTGCATGCCCAAACCTGAGGCAAATTTTAATAGCACATCAATCAGTGCATAGCCTGCCCAAACGCTTAATAAAAATAAAATCCCCTGCTTTCCATCAATGCTTCCCTTACGCTGTGAAAATAAAATCAGCAATACCGCAAGTACACCAAGCGCAATACCAATGAGCTTAATGGCATTAAAATATTCACTGAAAATAAAATAGGCTGCGCTAAGAGAAAGCACAACCGATAAGCGCTGAGCCAATTCGGTTTTTAAAATACCTGCTGTTTGCAGTGAGCGTGCTAAGCAATAAAAAATCGTCGGCAGTAATACACCCAAAGCCGCAATTAAAACCCACGGCGTTTTATTAATCGAAATATGGGCTAGATCCGGCTTAAACCATAGAAAACATAAAATACTCGCAGATGCATAATTCCATGTGATCATTTGTGCAGGGTTAAAACCCCGATCACGACAGAGTTTTAGAATTACTGAAACGAGAACACTGCAAATCGCGGCAGCAAAGATCAATTCCATGACACGCTCTTATTCTTGAGTTGTATTTAAAGCAATTTTTCTAAGTTCAAATCAAAGAAAAGCCCACTTAATTGTGGGCTTTTCTTCAAAAATAATCTATCTCAAGACAAATTATTTATAGTGACTCACCATTTTCTCTAAAGAAATTGGACGAATCTTGTCAGCATTACCCGCTGTACCAAATGCTTCATAACGATCGATACAAATTTGTTTCATTGCATCAACAGTTGCAGAGAAGAATTTACGTGGGTCAAATTCAGCTGGTTTCTCAGCCATCATACGGCGCATAGCACCTGTAGATGCAAGACGTAAGTCAGTATCGATGTTAATTTTACGAACACCGTGTTTGATTGCGTCTACAAGTTGCTCTACTGGAACACCGTAAGTTTCGCCGATGTTACCACCGAATTCATTAATTACAGCCAACCATTCTTGTGGCACAGAGCTTGAACCGTGCATTACAAGATGCGTATTTGGTAACGCAGCGTGAATTTCTTTAATACGGTCAATCGCTAAGATGTCACCTGTAGGTGGACGAGTAAATTTGTACGCACCGTGTGAAGTACCCACTGCAATTGCAAGTGCGTCAACATTGGTATCTGCTACAAATGAACGCGCTTCTTCAACTGAAGTTAAAAGCTGAGAATGGTCAAGTACGCCTTCAGCGCCTACACCATCTTCTTCACCAGCCATACCAGTTTCAAGGCTACCTAAACAACCGATTTCGCCTTCTACTGAAACGCCACACGCATGTGCCATTTGAACAGTACGACGAGTCACGTCTACGTTGTATTCGTATGAAGTTGGTGTTTTACCGTCTTCACCTAATGAACCGTCCATCATCACTGATGAGAAGCCAAGTTGAATAGAACGTTGACATACGTCAGGGCTAGTACCATGGTCTTGGTGCATAACCACAGGAATATGTGGCCATTCTTCGATTGCTGCCAAAATCAAATGACGCAAGAACGGAGCGCCTGCATACTTACGTGCACCCGCAGATGCTTGTACGATTACAGGTGAATTTGTTGCATCTGCTGCAAGCATAATTGCACGCATTTGTTCTAAGTTGTTTACGTTGAATGCTGGTACGCCGTAAGCATGTTCGCCGGCGTGATCCAAGAGCTGGCGCAATGAAATAAGAGCCATAATATCCTCCCAGGTAATGCCGCATATTCTACATGCTCAATCATTTCAATTCAGCAACAAATAACACTATTTAAAAAAAAATCCCTGCATTTGCAGGGACTTTTTAAATAAAGACAACAATCTTAGTGAGTTGCTGCTGCTGAAGCGGCTGTTTCAGCGTCAGCTGTTGCTTCGTCTGCAGGTGCATTTGCAATTTCAGCAGGAACATCTTGATTCTTTTCATCCAATACTGGCTTATCAAGTTCATCAATGGCTTTTTGTTGTTCTGGCGTTGTTTGAGCATTATCTACGGCAACAGCAGATGCTTCTGATTCCGTTGGTGCAGACTCTTTTTTAGCACAAGCTGTCAAAGTTAATGGAGCAATTAAAAGTACAGCAAGTGCAAGTTTTAAGTTCATCGTTGTTTCCTACTACTGCTAATTAGGTGTTGCGATGAATTTTATTGCAGAAATATTGCACTTTGATGACGACAAAATGAATGGGCGATAAAAAAAGGCTGACCGAAGCCAACCTTTTTTAATACTGTATTATCTTATTGATAATACTAAATTAAGCACGGTCAAGAAGCGCCGCTACAGCAGGAAGAGTTTTACCTTCAACGAATTCAAGGAAAGCACCACCACCAGTCGAGATGTAACCAATTTTGTCTGCAACTTCATATTTATCAATTGCAGCAAGCGTATCACCACCACCCGCGATCGAGAAGCCTTCAGATTCTGCAATCGCTAAAGACAATGCTTTGGTGCCTTCGCCGAATTGATCAACCTCAAACACACCTACTGGACCATTCCATAGAATAGTTTTTGAAGTTTTCAAGATTTCTGCAAATGCTTTTGCAGTTTCAGGGCCCACATCCAAAATCATGTCGTTGTCTGTTACATCTTCAACTTTTTTCACGACAGCTTTAACAGCAGCTAATGAACCGAGGAAGTCTGCAAAATCAATTTCAGCAGCATCAGCAACAACAACATCTGTTGGAAGTGGTACAGATACTTTTGCAGCAATGGCTTTTGCTGTGTCGATCAAGTCATTTTCACAAAGTGATTTACCAACATTGAAGCCCGCAGCAGCTAAGAATGTATTGGCAATACCACCACCCACGATCAATTGATCACAGATATCAGATAGTGAAGTTAATACATCTAATTTTGTAGAAACTTTTGAGCCTGCAACAATCGCAACCATTGGTTTTGCAGGAGTTTTAAGTGCACGACCAAGCGCATCAAGCTCAGCAGCAAGTAAAGGACCTGCAGCAGCCACTTTTGCGCAACGTGCTACACCTTCAGTCGATGCTTCTGCACGGTGAGCCGTACCAAATGCATCCATAACGTAGACATCACAAAGTGCTGCATATTTAGCTGATAATTCAGGATTGTTTTTCTTTTCACCCACGTTGAAACGGCAGTTTTCAAGTAAAACCACTTGACCTGGCGCAACGTCAACACCGTCCAAATAATCAGTGATCAGTTGAACATCTTGACCCAAAGCGTCTGTTAAATAAGCGGCTACAGGTGCTAGAGACTGTTCTGCTTTAGGCTCACCTTCAACAGGACGACCTAAGTGTGAATACACCATTACAGCAGCACCTTTTTCTACAGCTGCTTTAATTGTTGGCAACGCCGCACGTAAACGTGCATCGCTTGTAATCACGCCATTTTTAACTGGTACGTTAAGATCTTCACGGATCAGAACACGTTTACCCGCCAAATCAAGGTCAGTCATACGCTGAAAGTTCATGCATTACTCTCTTTTATTGATATCAAAACGCGACGATTTTAAATGATTATGCAGAAAAACGTTAGCTTCTTTTGCAGAAAAGCTATGTAGAGCCAAAGTTTTGTTATGATAGCGAAAAGCCTTATAAAGATTCAGCGCTTATGTCAATTCATCCAGACCCAAATATTAATCGTTTAAATGTTTTAGGCGAACCCTTGGCAAGCTGTTGTTTTGATCCGATTACCGGATATTTTAGAAATGGCTTTTGCCATACAGCAACAACAGACCTTGGTCAGCATACGATGTGTGCACAAATGACATCTGAATTTTTAAACTTTTCCCAAAAAGTTGGCAATGACCTAATCACACCCTTACCCGAAGTTGGTTTTCCAGGACTACAACCTGGTGACTTCTGGTGTATCTGTGTGACTCGCTGGGTGGAAGCGTATCAAGAAGGATTTGCCCCACCTATTAAAATACAAGCGTGTCACCAAGCGGCGCTGTCTTATGTACCGCTTGATGTACTTATGGAATATGCAGTGTAATGAGTACTCCCAAAATCATTTTGGCTTCGAGCAGCCAAACCCGTAAAGACCTAATGGACCGTTTACGGATTGATTATCACTCAATCGTACCAGATATAGACGAAACACCTCGCGGTGAGAACCACGCCGATGAGTTAGCGAAGCGACTGGCATTTGAAAAAGCTTCAGCGATTGCAAACCAGCACCCAGATGCAATTGTGATTGGTTCTGACCAAGTCGCATGGCGCGAAGGCGCACCGGATATTTTTATTGGTAAACCGCTTTGTGATGAAAAAGCCGTTAAGCAGCTTCAAGCCAACTCTGACAAAATCGTTTATTTCAGTACTGCACTTAGTGTCCAACAAAAATCGATAGGTTTTGAACAAACCCTTGTCGAGCACTATAAAGTGAAATTTCGCAAACTAAGCTTGCCTGAAATTGAACGTTATGTTCAGGTTGAACAACCGTTACACTGCGCTGGCAGTTTTAAATGTGAAAGTTTAGGGATTAGCTTATTTGAAGAAATGATCGGGCAAGACCAAACTACACTCATGGGTATGCCGATGATTAAACTCTGCAATATTTTGCGTGAGCTTAAGATCTTAGTCCCATAATTTTAAAATCTTTATCTGTTACAGCATAATAAACACATCATTAGCTCTTTATGGGCTAATGATTAAAAAGTCACTTACTTATTTATTACAACCAAGAACTGAAAACATAAAAAAGTTTAATTTACTTTCATCTAGCCTCATTAGCATTAGCCTTCTATTTTGTTCGACAAACGGTCATACCAATACAGTGAATCAAACTGTGACCAACTCTCAGCAATACAACAAAAACTTAGTCAATGAGTGGGTTCAATATAAATTTATCTATGCTGAATTAGAACAACAAGGCGCTGCAATGCAGGAGCAAATCATTCAACAACTGGGCACTAAAACCAAAACCGGTGGGAGTAACTCACCAGAACAACAAATCAATAAACTGGTTGCTCTAGGCAAACAAAAATTTGAAAGCATTCAACCACAAACAGTTGAAGTGAAAAAACTTCTAAAACTACAAACCGAAAATGTTGAAATGATGGCAAAAGTCATGCCGAATCATTTCAAATTAATGTCTGATAAAGAAAATACTAAAATTGACACCAATGCACATTTTGAGCAATTCATGAAATTTTCAGCGACCACGGCTGCTGCCAATAGCTATGATTTGGAGGTTGAAAAATTAGTCATGCAATATCTCAAAGACAATCCTTTAAAATAGTCTCAAGCTAATCGAAATAATTTAATGAAATAGAGCCTTGCTAAAAACAGGAATCTCAAGGGACAATATATCCATTGAAATTGTATGTATTTAGCTATGGCTCATTCTCTTAACATCCTCGGCGGCATCAGCGCTGAACAATTCCTTGCCGAATATTGGCAAAAAAAACCATTATTGGTTCGTAATGCACTCCCTGAAATTGCCCAAATACTTGAACCGAAAGACGTTCTAGAATTGGCTTTAGAAGACAATGTCACTGCACGTCTCATCAAACAAAAAGATCGTGATCCTAACCAATGGACAGTGAAATCTTCTCCACTACTTAAAGCCGATTTTCAAAAAATGCCGAAACTGTGGACTTTATTGGTTCAAGCTGTCGATCATTATTCTTTTGACCTAGCCGAGCTTTGGAAGCAGTTTTCATTTATTCCGCAATGGCGTCGTGATGACATCATGGTGTCATATGCACAAAAAGGCGGCTCTGTCGGGCAACATTTTGATTTTTACGATGTATTCCTCGTACAAGGCTATGGTCACCGCCGTTGGCAATTGGGTCAGATGTGTGATGCCGATACTTCATTTGTCGAAGGTCAACCGCTTCGCTTACTGCCAGAAATGGACGTTCATTTTGATGAAGTGCTTGCTCCCGGCGACTTACTTTATGTGCCACCAGGCCTATCACACTATGGCGTAGCTGAAGATGAATGTCTAACGTATTCATTTGGCTTCCGCATGCCAAATGTCACAGAAATGATGGATCGAGTGACAGACAAATTCACAGACAATCCTCTACTTAAAAATCCATTAACTGACATTTTACGTGACCAAATCAGTGCGATTGGCCAAGTGACTGAAAATGAACTTGAGTATTTAAAAGAAAAGTTATTTGAACAATTGCAAAATTCAACCGTACTTGAAGATGCAATCATGAGCTTAATGTCAGAACCTAAATATCCTGACAATATTCCTGAAGCCGAAGAAATCGGCACTGGTGATCTTGAAGAGGCCTTAGATCAAGGCTATCAACTCATGTTAGAACCGGCTTCACGCTTACTATATACAGAGCAAGACGGTGATATTTTGTTTTGGGCAAATGGCGAAGGAATCTGTATCTCAGACGAATTTGCAGTGCATTTAAAAACCATTGCCGATGGCCAAAGTCTAGCGCTAGACGAATCTTTATATGATGCTGATATCTTAGAAAATATTGCCATGCTATTAAATGAATCTGTGCTGATGCTCGTCCCAACGGAAGCTGAATAAACTCAATAAAAAGGGAGCGTCATGCTCCCTTTTTATACTGCTGAATAGCATTATTTTCGCTTTCTACGATTTAAAAAATCTTCGACTTGATCGGCTTTTTTCTCCACGATGACGCGATAAACCCATACAATCAATAACACCAATCCAATAAACCAAAGATAACGCATTACGCTGTATTTAAGGTGAAGACATAGACTAGAATGTGGTGATCGTAGATACCATCGGAATTCAAATATAAAAGCCTAAAAACAAAAGCGAAGCTATGGTGGAAAGAAAAAAGGCACATATTTTCAAAGTTTAAGTCATTATTCATCGCAGATTCAAATCCCAAGTGCGACACATTTGTAGTTAGTTGAAAAAGTTAGATGTATTCATAGAATCATTAGACTTTTTCAACTCGCAATTGGAAAGCACACAATGAAGAAATACACCCAACTTTCTCAAGATGAAAGATACGAAATTTATGCTACTTTGAAAAGTAAAAGTTCAATCACTACCCTTGCTCGGGAGCTAGGGCGTTCACGATCAACCATCTACCGTGAATTAAAAAGAAATACTGGGCAACGTGGATATAGGGCTCAACAGGCAGCTAAATTTGCAAGTCAAAGACGGTACCGTCCTTCATCATCAATGACAGCATTTGCCTTCGCGTATATTGATTATTTGATTGGCTTGGACTGGTCACCAGAACAAATTTCAGGTGCTTTAACACAACGCAGTTGGCTGGATGCACCTTCACATGAATGGATTTACCAGTACATTTATCAAGATAAATCAAAAGGCGGTAAACTCCATCTACACTTAAGGCATCAGAAGAAATATCGAAAACGAGGTTACAAAAACACGGATCGTAGGGGTCAAATCATTGATAAAACAAGTATTCATTGCCGAGATGAGGTCATTGATAACGACAACGTTTAGGAGATTTCGAAGGTGACACGGTGATTGGTAAGCATCATAAAGGTGCTTTATTAACTCTCGTTGATCGAAAGAGCCTGTACGTACATATTGTTCATTTAGGGCCAACGAGAGCATCCCCTCAAACGATTACTTATGCATTAGATCGTTTACGAATGAGCCATGCTTATAGCGTGACATTTGATAATGGCAAAGAATTTTCCGAACACAAAAGAATTACTGATACCGGCATAGAGGCGTATTTCGCTGACCCTTACAAGTCTATTCAGCGAGCTAGAAATGAAAATACGAATGGTTTAATCCGTCAATATCTGCCCAAATCATCATCGTTTGATGACGTGTCAAACGAACAAATAGAGCAGATAGAATTTGCACTCAACCATCGTCCTAGAAAAACACTAGGTTGGTATACACCGAGTGAAGTTATGGCTGGTTTTTATACTGTTGCACTTGCTGCTTGAATCCGCCATTTTAAAAAAATTTAAAGTCAAATATCACAATCATGGTTTTTTTTACATACTTTATCCCAGTATTCATAATCTTTTGAATTATTTAGTTTTTTATAATAAAGTCTTAAGTTGTAAATAGCATCAGGGTTCCCATTTATTGCTAATGGTTTTATTATTTCAATAGCTGTATTAATATTAGCTCCCACACCATACCCTTTAAAATATAATGTTGCTAATTGGATCTCCGCTAGAGAATAATTTTGATTTGCCGATAAAGTGTACCACTTGAAAGCCTCCTTAAAATCCTTATTAACCCCTATTCCTTCAAAATACATTTGCCCAATATTAAACTGCGCATCTGGATTACCTAGCAAAGCAGCCTTCTTATAATATTTCAGTGCCTTTTCTAAATCTACATCATAACCATAGCCATAATTATACATCACACCTATTAAATTAAAGGCTAGCGCGAAATTATCATTAGATCTCTTTCATAAATCAAAAAACGATCTTCTTTTTGGTTAATATTTGCACTCCGGATTTCTTAGCATTCGTGCATAATCTGCGGATGAAATACATCGATTCAAACAAGCTTTCTGATCCT
>NZ_VOZI01000024.1:0-35920 GCF_013419835.1 Acinetobacter sp. YH12052 | reverse complement strand
TAGAGGAATTGCCACAAGATACGATAAGCTAAAACGTAACTATCAAAGCGCTGTTGCTTTAGCTTGTATATTTATATGGTTGCCTCTTTAGCTCAATTTATCGGCTGTAAATGTCAACACACCCTAAAAGCCTTCTTTCGAGAAGGCTTTTTTATTCTGCAACGAAAACTTGGACTAAGCTTCAGGCGTCATCAAGAGTTTGAGTTTCGGCCAGCGGTGTAAAAATTGTTTTTGCTGCACACGCTGCAAAAAAGTCGCCTGACTGACTAAGCGTGGGTTCCAGCGGACATTTAACTCAAATAAATCATCTAAGCCCAAAGGAGCAATCAGCTGTATTTGCTGTTGATCATCCAATTTAACAGCGATGGCAGTAGCAGTTTCTGGCCACAACGATAGGGCATGCTCAATCGACTTGAGCGCCTGTATCGGCTCACCATTTTCCAAGCGATACCACTGGTGTACTGTCGCTTGGTTGGTGACATCCCAATGAATGTGAGGAAAATCTAACTGCATCTGCTGTTGAATTCTTTGACCCTGTGTTCCATCATCATGTTCCGCATAATAAATCACATCCACTTCTGTGCCTTCCAGTGCATAGTGTTGTTGATGTCGCTGTGACCAAATCAAATTACGAACCACGCCTGCAGCCAAATAAGCCTGTGTATCTATGGCATACAGGGCATGTAAAATCTGCATGATGCCTTGATGCTGAAGCAGGTTATGCTTTAATTGGTCTGAATAGCTCATGTTCACTAAAGGGTTCATTATCGTTTTTTAAAGGGCGCTCTTGAGATCAATATAGCAAGCGTTGCGACTCATGGTCTTTATTCATTCATCGATGCAATGTATACAGCTCAATGCTTTTGTATTATTCAAATCAAATACAATGAACAAAAAAACAGAATCACTCATAAACAGCTGTTCTATTTTTTAGAACACATTTTCACAATTACTCTAACGGTATTTTGAACCAAATTGGGCTACAATCAACCGAAAAAATTCTAAACTGCAGGTATGTCATGTCTTCTGTTATCGCATCTACAGCGATCCGTGGTCGCTTTCTAGATATTCAGAATACAGTTGCCCAAGCACGTGAAATTCACGACCAAGTGCGCTATTTCGAAGATGGTTTGCTGATTACGCAAGCCGGAAAAATTCAATGGTTCGGTCCATGGTCTGAGGGACAACATCATCTCCCAGATCAGGTTGACGTACAGCATTATCTAGATCAATTGATTGTTCCGGGTTTCATCGATACCCACATTCATTATCCACAAACGGAAATGATGGGGGCTTATGGTGAACAGCTACTGGAATGGCTTGATACTTATACCTTCCCAACTGAAATCCAATTTGAAGACCCGGCTTATGCAGAGCAAATTGCACAGTTCTTTGTAAACGAGTTACTTAAAAACGGGACCACGACGGCCTTGGTTTTTTGTACCGTTCATCCACAATCGGTCGATGCTTTATTTAAAGCTGCAGAACAGCATCAGATGCGCTTAATTGCCGGTAAAGTGATGATGGATCGACATGCCCCTGAAGCGTTATGTGACACTGCGGAGAGCGGCTATAACGACTCCAAAACACTCATCGAAAAGTGGCATGGCAAGGGCCGTAACCTGTATGCCATCACGCCTCGCTTTGCCCCTACCTCAACGCCTGAACAATTGGCACGGGCAGGGGAGCTAAAAGCCGAGTATCCTGATGTTTATGTACATACGCATTTGAGTGAAAATAAAAATGAAATTGCGTGGGTCAAATCATTATTCCCTGAGCAAAACGGCTATTTAGACGTTTATCATCATTATGGTCTGACCGGATCACGTTCCGTGTTTGCACACTGTGTGCATTTGGAAGATGCTGAATGGGACTGTATGCATCAGACCAACTCTGCCATTGCGTTTTGTCCAACCTCGAATTTGTTCTTAGGCAGTGGTTTATTTCCATTAATGAAAACATGGGAAAAACAGGTGAAAGTCGGCTTAGGCACAGACATTGGTGCAGGCACCTCATTTAACCAACTACAAACCATCAATGAAGCCTACAAAGTTCAACAACTTCAAGGCGATAAACTGTCCGCATTTGAAGCGCTGTACCATGCCACGTTAGGGGGAGCAAAAGCCTTAGACCTAGAGGACAAACTTGGAAACTTTGATTTGGGCAAAGAAGCAGATTTTGTGGTGCTCGATTTAAAAGCCACGGCTCTACAAGCCCTACGTCAACAACGTGCCAAAAATCTGGAAGATGCTTTATTTGCCCTGATGCTGATGGGTGATGATCGTAATATCTATGCCACCTATGTGTTTGGACAATGTGCTTATGTCAAAGCATAAAACGGCTCGACCGAGAGGAAAAACAGCGTTGAAAATTGGACTGATTGCCGTCACTTGTCTGTGCTTACTCAAGCGTGACAGCACTTCCAAGAAAAACTGATTACATTTTCAACGGCAAAAAAGATGCATCTACGAGCCAGATGTATTAAAATTGGTTCATCTTTAGAGGTGTTGCAAGTCAACACCTTTTTTATTTTTTTGATTTGCTTTTTTAGGTATCTACCCATGTCTGTTCAAATGAGCGTACTGATTTCCACTGAAGAAATTCAAGCTAAAGTGAAAGAGCTTGGCGCAAAAATTGATGCACACTATGCTAACAGCGACAAAGAGTTGGTGTTAATCGGTCTATTACGTGGTTCCGTTATTTTTATGGCTGACCTTTGCCGCGCGATTTCAAAACCGCATGAACTCGATTTCATGACCGTTTCAAGTTATGGCGGTGGGACCGTATCTACTCGTGATGTAAAAATCTTAAAAGATTTAGACGGCGACATTAAAGATAAAGATGTCTTGGTGGTTGAAGATATTATCGACTCAGGCAATACCTTAAGCAAAGTCTTAGAAATTTTACAGACGCGTAATCCGAACTCAATCGAGCTTTGTACTTTGGTCAGCAAGCCTTCACGTCGTGAAATTGACCTCGATGTCAAATTTTTAGGTTTTGAAGTCGAAGATAAATTTATCGTGGGTTATGGTCTGGACTATGATCAAAAATATCGTCATATTCCTTTTATTGGCGAAATTGGTCTCTAAGCAAGATCAGATACTTAAGAGTGGCCGAAGGCCACTTTTTTTTATTTTCGGGTTGTTTTTGAACAAAAAAACAACAGTTTTTTGCATGTTTAGGCTATAGCTCAGCGCTGTTTTGATTAAAGATAAAGATTGAACATGTCGTAAAAAACAAATACATGATAACAAAAGGAGAGTTACTATGTGGTCACTCATTGTTGCGATTGTTGTTGGTTTTATTGCTGGTTTAATTGCACGTGCGATCCATCCTGGAGATGACAAAGCCGGTTTCATCATGACCACCATTCTCGGGATAGCAGGTTCCTTACTTGCGACCTATGGCGGACGTTTATTAGGTCTGTATGGAGAAAATTCTGCTGCAGGATTTATCGCTTCCGTCATTGGTGCGATCATCGTGTTGTTTATCTATAACCTTGTAACGAAAAAAACCCGCGTCTAATTTTTATAGCACCATTAAAATACCCGCCTGTAGACGGGTATTTTTTTTATATTTTATTCATGCCGTACAGCTGAAATTATTTGATCTCTTTTAACATCGATTCTAATTCAGCAGCAGGGTATGCACCGGTTAAGATCGAACCGTTGGCAAAGACGATTCCCGGTGTACCACTTAGTTTTAAGCTTTTTGCTAATTTTAAATTTCGATCAATGGGGTTTGCACAACTTTTCGCTGACTTCGGTTGAATTCCCTTATTGATTAAATTATCCCAGGCCATAGCAGGGTTTGACTCACAAAAAATCTGCTTTGATGGCGCCAACGACTGCGGTTTTATGGCTGTGACAAAAGTATAAATGGTCACATCATTGAGTTTTGCCAGTTCTACTTCAAGCTTCTTACAATATGGGCAATTTGGGTCAGAAAAGATCGCGATTTGGCGCTTCCCATTCCCCCTGACTGTTTTAATCGCATCTTGTAATGGGAGTTTATTCCACTCAGTTTTTTGCTGACCGAGGAGCAATTGTTTGGTCAGATTTTTTTGATCTTTTAAACGGATCATAGAACCTGCTATCACATAATCCGCATTTTCACTCAAATACAAAACTTGATCTTCAACAAAGCCGCTATATATGCCCGGCATTTCGGTACTTTGAATATTTTCAATTTTTAAACTGGGGTGCTTTTCTGCCAAGAGCTTTTGAACGTGTGCCGCATCTGCCAAAGCAAAAGTCGAAAGGGTGGTACTCAACGCCAACGCACATATTTTTTTCAACATAGACCGAACAACTTCAACATTTAATTGATTCAGCATTCTAAGCCTTAACACGTGAAAGTCTTGGGCTTTTTTCAGTTCATTACGCAATAGCTACATGCCGTTTCACGTGGAACATATTAAGCTGCATCAGGTGAATTAATTTCAACAGACACATGCACAATTTCTTCATGAATCGACAGCGCTTGACGCACTTCATCTGCGCTCAATGCCTGACTGGTTTCTAAAGCCACAATACATGAAAACTGACCTTTACCCACTTTCCACACATGTAAATCGGTCACATCGACGTCGACAGGCAATTTCATTAAAACTTCTCGAATCTCATCAACGACAGGGTGATCCATTTCCGCATCCAGTAATGTTTGTCCAGTTTCTTTCATCAAGCCAATGGCCCATTTGCCAACTAGAACTGCACCGACAATCCCCAATAGCGCATCTAAAAATCCCCAACCCATCCATTTTCCGGCAAATAAAGCCACAATCGCCAATACCGAAGTCACCGCATCAGCAACCACATGCATGAAGGCTGCTTTCTGATTGAGATCGTGATGATGATCATGCTGCTCCTCATGGCTATGCTCATGATGGTAATGGTGATGGTGATGGTGATGGTCATCATGCAATAACCAAGCACAGATCAAGTTCACCACCAGACCTAAAATCGCAATAGGGATTGCTTCGTTATAATGAATTTGGACCGGGTTGAATAAGCGTTCCACCGAATGAAAAGCCATAAATGCAGCAACAACCATCAATAATATCGCGCTGCTATAGCCCACTAAAATTTCAATTTTCCAAGTTCCAAAGCTAAAACGAGCGTCTTGAGCATAGTGGCGTGCCGCACGATAGGCAAAATAGGCCAAGCCTAATGCCAACATATGTGAACTCATATGCCAGCCATCTGCCAATAATGCCATCGAATTAAAAATCCATCCGCCAATGACTTCTAACAACATCATGACTGCCGTTAAAATGGTGGCAATTAAGATCCGTTTTTGTGCGAGTGGATTACCTTCATCAAATTGATGATGATGAATTCGGATGGATGGGGAAGTTTTCATTAGGTTCTATGCTTAAATATACTCCCCCATAGTATATTTATTTTCGGGAGAAAGTGTTGAGTCATTTACATCAGGACAAAAAGATTTTAAATCGGGTTAAACGTCTACAAGGTCAGGTCAATGCGGTTGAACTGGCTGTACAGCAACCCGAAGCAGGGTGTATCGAGGTTTTACAACAGGTTGCGGCCATCAAAGGTGCTGTAAATGGATTAATGAATGAATTAATCGAAGCACATTTACGCCATCATGTATTGCCTCAAGATGCTGAAATCAATGAAGCAGAACTGGAAGAATTTGTAAAACTGCTTAAACGCTATGGATAACGTTACAACTGTGATTTGACCATGGAAAACAATCGGCATTAAACTGAGCCCATATTTCCTTCTTTCTCATGCAGCACAATATTGACCCTATTGGCTGTACCTCTGCGACTTTAAAATGACCACATCACCCTCTTGGCGACCGTTTATCATGGTGAGCCTTGCACTATGTATGGGCACTATTGGTACAGCGCTAGCTAGTCCTCTGTATCCCATTTATCAACAACTTTGGGGACTGCTGCCGAGTCATATCACCTATATCTTTGTTGCCTACATGTTTGGTTGCCTAGCGACCTTGCTGTTTTTAGGTCGTACCAGTAACAGTTTTGGTTTTTTAAGAACCCTGCAAATCGGTATGGCGTGCATCATCTTAGGTTTAAGCTTGTCGGTGTTTGCCAGTAATGCGCTGTGGTTATCTATCGGGCGCTTTATTATCGGTATTGCCTCGGGTTTAATTAGCACCTCAGCCATGCTTGGCTTGGTCTATACCATTCCTGAACAGCATAAAAATAATGCACCGCAGCTGAGTTCAATCATTACCGTGATTGGTTTTGGACTTGGCCCATTTATTGGTGGGGTGATTGCCCAATTTTCGGAACAGCCTTTAGTCACCCCTTATATCCCTGTGATCTTTGGTGGTTTGGCATGTCTAATTGGGTTGTTTTTTATTCGCACACCGAATTTTGAGCCACAGCCTTTTTCAGTGGCACCACATTTGGAATTGCCTGAAAAACGTGATCATTCACGATTTTATATCGCCGGGCTAACTGCCTTTTGTGCCTTTGGCTCTTTTAGCTTATTTGCATCACTCGCACCCTCATTCGTCAAAGATGCGATCCCATGGCATGGGCCTTTGGTCAGTGGTAGTGCCATTGCGAGTATCTTGCTGGTTTCCGCTGTCGTGCAATTTATGGCGAAATCGATTCCTTCTGCAAAATGTGTCAATGCCGGCTTAATGGTGTTAATACTGAGCTATGCGCTCCTTGCGCTATGTATGACCCAACACTGGAGTGCATTGTTTTTTATTAGCGATGTTTTAGTCGGTGTCGGTCATGGTCTGGGGCTTTTAGGCGCATTTGGCTTAGTTCATCAAATGACAAACAATCAAAACCGTGCTGCGGTGATCTCGACCTATTTATTTATTGGATATCTAGGCACCATTATTCCAATTATTGCAGCCGGCTATTTATCTGATCATTTTGGCTTGATGGTCGGTGTTTTAGGTTTTTGTATTGGCGTAGGCTTATTGTGTATCGGCTTATTATTTTGGCACCGTAATCTGAAAACCAATTAACTACGGATCGTATTCAAGAAGCATCTTGTATTGGATGCTTCTCTAACCCAAAAATAATTAAAAAAACCTATAAAAATCAATCAAATTAAATTAAGATCTTGTGTGATGTGATTCAAAAATTTAAAAAAATGCTAAAAATTCAATGTCAAATTAACACTGCGGAAAATCAAATCATCGCCAGCAGCGAATACGGGAATATTCACTATATTTTACCGTTTGAATCCTTACCGCAATTAGAAACCTATGATTTTATCGTTTGGGGCTTTTTACCCATTGCCATGCGCCTTGGCATCCCGCTGCATATAGAAGGACCTATTTCAATACAAACCCTCCACTCCGCACGGGAGGTTTCAACTGTCTGGGCCGCTTGGTTACCTGATTTATATCAACCAGTCATGCTCAGTGCTGCATCGATTATCCAAACACCACCGGCAAACCAAACCACTCAAAATTTAAGCTTTTTTAGCGGTGGAATTGACTCCACATATAGTACATACAAAGCTTTTCTTGAAAATGGGCAAGACTCTGATTGTCTCACTGTGCATGGAATGGATTATAAATTTGATGACCATGAAAAATTTCAGGCCTTAATGGATCAGACCCATGACTTTAGAAGCCAAGTTTTTAAGCAAAGTCGCGTGGTAAAAACCGATGCTTACACGCTGTACAGTAAATATGGCTGTAACCCTAAAGGTTCGCATGTCACACATATCTTTTCGCTGTTTTCCTGCGCTTCGATTTTTGAACATTACCAGCAATATCGAATTTCAGCCGATTACCGTTTAGATCAACAATTATTCGTTCATCCCTATGGCTCAAATACGGCATCCAACCGATTGATGAAGAACCGATCTGGGGTCTTAATCACCCTCGACGATGATGTCACGCGATCTCAAAAAACCGCATTTTTAAGCCAATCTGACTTAGATTTACAAACCCTGTCGATCTGTGTGGACTATAGGGCTCGACCAAAAAATTGTGGTCAATGCAGTAAATGTATGCGCACCAAAGCCATGTTTTATGCCACTAGCCCCGAAATTCCCGATATCTTTTTAGATCGTCGCTTTGAAAAACAGTGGTATCAATCCATTCCATTAAGTTCAAAAATTAATCGTGCATTTTTAATTGATATTTTGTCAGCGGTCGAAAAATCCTCGCAACAGCAACAATTTCCAGACTATGCAACACTCAAAGTCAAAGTTGAGGCTGTATCGAAAAGAGCAGCAATTGATCCTTTTTATGGGATGAAAATAAAAGATGTGCTGAGAACGATCATTAAAATCATTTTTGGCTCAAACCCACGCTAAAGCGATGCAAAAAAGCACGATGTTTTCGAACATCGTGCTTTGGATGGATCTATCCATAGGTGAAATGAGGAGCTCAATCGTTTTATTACTTTCCGATACAGAACGATCCAAAAATCTTACCGAGTAGATCATCTGCACTGAAATCGCCCGTAATTTCACCTAAGGCATTTTGCGCCAAACGTAGAGACTCGGCTACCAACTCACCCGCATGATAAACCACCAACTGCTCACGTGCTTCTGCAAGATAGCGCTGCGTGCGCTTCATTGCGTCTAAATGGCGTGTTCGAGCAATAAAGGTATCTTCTTCTGGTTGAAAGCCTGCATGCGCTGTAATCGCATCAATAAGCGCTTGAACGCCGGTTTCTTGTTTAGCCGAAACACGAATATGTCGAAAACCGTTTAAATCGGTCATTTCCGCGGTAGATCCCGTCAAATCGCATTTATTACCAATCAGCATCAAACGCTTCGGTTCAATATGATCGGCGAAGTACGCTTGAGCCAATTGAAGTGGATCTTCGCACTGACTTAAGTCATAGACCAAAAGTAACAAGTCAGCTTGCTCAATTTCTTTAATTGCGCGGCGAATCCCTTCTTTTTCGACGATATCACCGGTTTCACGTAAACCAGCGGTATCGGTCAAAGTAATCGGCAAACCATTGAGGCTGATTTTTTCATGTAAAACATCACGTGTCGTACCTGCAATATCCGTCACAATCGCACGTTCCACACCCGCCAAAGCATTGAGTAGAGATGACTTACCTGCATTGGGTTTACCGGCAATCACCACTTGTAAACCCTCACGTAGTAACTGACCTTGACGAGCAGACTGCTGTACAGCATGGACCGAGCTTGCCACTTCATCCAATAAGCCCAAAATCTTACCATCCGCCAAAAAGTCGATTTCTTCTTCAGGAAAATCAATCGCTGCTTCCACATGCAAACGCAAATGGATAAGTTTTTCTAGCACCGTATTGACCTTGCTCGAAAAGGCACCTTGTAATGAACGTACCGCTGAACGTGCCGCTGCTTGTGAGGTGGCATCAATCAGGTCGGCAATCGCCTCGGCTTGCACCAAGTCCATTTTGCCATTTTCAAAGGCGCGCATTGAAAATTCGCCCGCTTTCGCAGCAATAGCACCCAATTCAAGTAACCGTGCCAATAATGCATTTTGAATAACGGGGCCGCCATGACCTTGAAGCTCCACCACATCCTCACCCGTAAAGGAGTGCGGATTTGGAAAGCAAATCACCAAACCTTCATCCATGATTTCATTCGATGCATCATAAAACTTACGGAAACCAGCAAAACGTGCTTGTGGTAAGGATTGCTGCGTTAATGCTTCTGCAATGGCATAAGATTGGGGACCAGACAGGCGAATCACGCCGACACCACCACGACCCGGCGGTGTGGCAATTGCTGCGATGGTGGTTCGGTTTAACATAAAATTCACCTAAAAATTTTCAAACGACAGATAAAGAAAAATCCGCTTAAGATTACCATCTTAAGCGGATTTATTCAGCCCATCAGCAATGCTTAGTTTGCTGAGTCAGCCGCTTCTCGTTTTAAACGGTCTTTTTCAACTGATTTGTTAATCAAACCTTGTTGAAGAATAGTAATACTGTTGTTACAGATCCAGTAAAGCACAAGGCCCGCAGGGAAGAACAACATAAATACCGTAAAGATCACTGGCATGATTTTGAAGACTTTCGCCTGCATTGGATCAGCCGGTTGTGGGTTCAAACTTTGCTGAATGAACATGGTTAAGCCCATTAATAGCGGCAAAATAAACCATGGATCCATCGCAGATAAATCTTGAATCCAACCTAACCATGGCGCATGACGTAGTTCAACGGACTCCATCAATACCCAGTACAAAGCAAGGAAGATCGGCATTTGGAGCAATAACGGCAAGCAACCCGACAGTGGATTCACTTGTTCACGTTTGTACAATGCCATCATTTCTTGCGAGAAGCGCATACGGTCTTCACCGAACTCTTCTTTCATACGTTGCATTTCAGGTGCAATCACACGCATTTTCGCCATAGAACGGTAGCTCTTCGACGACAATGGCCACAAGATCAGTTTCACTAGAATCGTCAATAAAATAATTGACCAACCCCAGTTACCCACTAAACCATGGAAGAATTGTAGGCCTAAGAACAACAATTTCGCGATTGGCCATAACCAACCATAGTCTACAGTTTGGTTCAAACCAACAGCCAAATCTTTCAATTCAGACTGAATTTTTGGACCTGAATAGAACGTTGCATCTACTTCTGCCACAGTTCCTGCAGGAACATTGATTGCAGGCGATGTGAACTGAATAATGTTCATATCATCGGTAGATTTACGTGACTCAAATTTCGCAGCGTAGGGTTGACCATTAGCTTGCGTTAATTTGATCTGTCCAGGAATCCATGCACTCACGAAGTAATGCTGAACCATTGCAACCCAACCGCCAGTTGCTTCAACATTCAATTTTTCTTCATTGAAGTTGGCAAATTTAAGTTTGTTGTAATGTTCTTCAGGCGAACCCCATGCACCACCAAGGAATGTACCTAAAGTGAAAATACCTTGATCAGATTTGCCTGGATCTTCAGAGTTGTCGCGTTTAAGCTGACCAAACATCTGACCTTGCCAGTTCTGAGCACTGCGGTTCACGATTTTATGATTCACGACAACAGGGTATTCACCTTCAGTGAAGTTAAAGGTTTTAATAACCTCTACACCATCTGCTGTTTTATAAACCATCGGTACTGACAAAACTTTTGCTGTTTGTCCATCTTTACCCTTCACAGTTTTTGCGTCATTTAACGTATATGAAGATTTTTCAATCTCATACGTCGGACGTCCTTTCGGATTGCTGTCCGGGCCATTGAGACCAATTAAGCCAGACTGAGCAACATAAGTCCGTTTTGCATCGCTTTCAAGCATTACAAACGGTTCGTCGCTGTCTTTATTTTTGTCATGATTGAGTAATTCAATACGAACAATATCGCCACCCTTTGGATTAATCCAAAGATGGTAAAGGTCAGTTTGTACTGAAATTAACTGTTGACTAACAGGTGCAGTGGCATCTGTTGTTTGTTGTGTAGCAGCATTATTTGCTTGCGGCACATCAGTAGCAGCCGTAGCTGTCTGGCCATTTGGTAAATCGGCAGATACTTCATGCGTTACCACCGCAGCATTTTGCTGAGGTTTTTGTTCCGCATTTCCATAATCTTTCTGCCAAGCCAAAATGAGCAAATATGCGACAACAAACATGGCCCCTAGAATTGCAATCCTGGCCCATTGTTGCATAGGTATTACCCCAAGTGGTTAGAGTGATTTTGGTTCAATAAACGTTCACGAAAGGGTACAGCAACGTGAAGCGTTTGAGAATCTATTTGCTGAAATGAAATAAAACGAATTGCTTTTGATGGAACAGGATCATAGCCTGAACCGCCCCAAGGATGACAACGGCAAATACGCTGAACAGCTAGACACACTCCACGTACAGCACCATGTTGATGGACTGCTTCCAAAGAATATTGAGAACATGTTGGAATATAACGACAGCGTGGTCCCAATAAAGGACTAATCGCAATCTGATAGAAACGAATGAGCCAATGCAGTAAACGAACCATTGGTCATCTCTACGCTTGTGGGGAGGTAGCTATTTTTTTATGCTTATTTGCAAGGCGCTGCAATTTTTGCCAAGCAAATTGTAATTGCTGATGCAACTCTGCATTCGGTACCGCCTCTATGCCCATTTTTGGCATAACGACAATATCTAATACATTAGACTGCTGTTGATGCAGGCGAAAACTTTCGCGTGCAAGTCGTTTTACTCGATTTCTTTCATGTGCGCGGCGCACTTTTTTCTTAGCAACAACAATACCCAAACGGCTATTCGGCTGTTCGGAGATTTTTGCTAGAAATAAGAAATGGGGTTGATGCACTTTAAAAAGCGCACCATCGAACACACTTTTATAATCGGCAGCACAGTGTATTCGCACATCTGTGCTAAAGCCGTAAAGTGTTGTCATAACACCCAAGTCTTGACAGTCTTAACTGAAATTAAACAGTTAAGCTGTGACGACCTTTTGCACGACGACGCGCTAATACTTGACGGCCAGCTTTAGTAGCCATGCGAGCACGGAAACCATGAACGCGTTTACGTTTCAACTCAGAAGGTTGGAAAGTACGTTTCATATCGAAACTCCAAAAATGATCTTTCAGTAAAGGTTCGCGATTTTAGTGCTCATTGCTTGAGCTGTCAATGAAAAACACGCTTTCTTTCAAAATCTAGGCTGTGATACATCAAGATAATATAAGGATTAGAAATCAGTCAGAAAGTTTTAAATTAAAATATCCACAAACTAAATCATTGTATATATTAATCATTTAAGTTATCTTCAATTTTACTCACAGATTTATCCACAATCTCGAATTTGTGAATTGGTTTTTATGAATTTAAATTTGAATTTAAACCAACCATCAAGTTATCCCCAGAATGGGTCGATCTTATAAATAAATTCAAATTTTAAAATTTAAATTTATTACTATTAGTGTTGATATTTTCTGTGGAAAACGTGTTTTTAGATTTAAAAAACAAATGGTTACATTGTGGGTAATGATGTTTTTATAATTTTGATAGTTTGTGGATAACTTTGTGCTACAATTTATCCACAGCTTGCGGATAAACTTATCCACACGTGATTTAAATTTAAATTTAAACTCAATTTGCGTTTTTTTGATCGATTTCGACTGATTTGTTCATGACAGATGTGGATAAGATGGTTAGAATGGCTGCCCGCTTAGGCGGGGTTGAATTATTTTTTTACGTACAATGGACTGAAATAGGGGTTTCACATGCTTTGGACAGACTGCTTAACTCGCTTGCGACAAGAGCTTTCAGGAAATGTCTATACAATGTGGATACGCCCACTGGTGGCAGAAGATGCAGGTGATAGTCTAAAACTCTATGCACCGAATCCGTATTGGACACGCTATATTCAAGAGCACCATTTAGAACTGATTTCAATTTTAGCGGAACAGTTGTCTGAAGGTCGGGTACGTAAAGTCGAGATTTTGGTCGATTCACGGCCTGGTGCAATTTTATCTGCAGCTGAGCAACCTGCAACAACCACCGCAGCATTAGAGTCAACGCCACAAGTGTCGGCACCAACACGTCCTAAAAAAGAAAAAGAAGAGACGTCTTCAAAAAATAACCGTAAGCGTCAGCTTAACCCATTATTTACCTTTTCCTTGTTTGTTGAAGGTCGTTCCAATCAGATGGCGGCAGAAACCTGTCGTAAAGTCTTGACGCAGCCCGGTGCTTCGCAACATAACCCGTTATTTTTATATGGACCGACTGGTTTAGGTAAAACCCATTTAATGCAAGCCGTAGGTAATGCATTATTGCAAGCGAAGCCGAATGCACGTGTGATGTACATGACGGCTGAAAGTTTTGTACAAGACTTTGTGAGCTCGTTACAGCAAGGTAAGGTCGAAGAATTTAAGAAAAACTGTCGTTCGTTAGATTTGTTATTGGTGGATGATATTCATTTGTTGGCGGGTAAAGAGGCCAGCTTGGTTGAGTTTTTCTATACCTTCAACGCGTTATTAGATGAATCTAAGCAAATCATTTTAACCTCAGATCGTTATCCAAAAGAACTGACTGAACTTGATCCACGTTTGGTTTCACGTTTTTCGTGGGGCTTATCGGTGGGTGTGGAACCACCTGATATTGAAACCCGTATTGAAATTTTACTGAAAAAAGCGGAAAGCAATGGGGTGGAACTTCCACGGAATTGTGCGCTGTTTATTGCTCAACAAGTGGTTGCCAATGTCCGTGAACTAGAAGGTGCGCTGAATAAAGTCGTAGCCATTTCTCGTTTTAAAGGCACCCCAATCGATCTAGATGTGGTGCGTGAATCGTTAAAAGATGTGTTGGCAATTCGTGCGCGCACCATCAGTACTGAAAACATTCAGCGTGTGGTGAGTGAATATTTCCGTATTCCATTGAAAGAATTGGTTGGTCCAAAACGTACACGTATTTATGCACGTCCACGTCAGTTGGCTATGGGGCTAGCACGTGAACTGACAGGGGATAGTTTCCCTGAAATTGGTATGGCTTTTGGTAATCGTGACCACAGTACTGTGATGCATGCCTGTGAAAAAGTACAAAGCCTGCGTGAAGAAGATCCAATCTTCAATGAGGACTATAAAAACTTGCAACGTCTGCTGCAAAGTTAAGTCTTTTCGTTCAAATTCTGTTCTTGCAATGCGGTATATTCTGCCGCATAGTACACTGCTAAAAAATTAATTTATTTTGTCTATCTTCAGTTTTTAGAGGAATGTATCGTGCGTTTAAAAATCGCGAAAGAAAGCTTACTGAATGTTCTATCACATGTCGTAGGAGCGGTTGAACGTCGCCATACCTTAAATATTTTATCCAATGTAAAAGTACAGGTAACTGAGCAAGCTTTGACCATTACCGGTTCAGATCTTGAAGTTGAACTGGTTGCAAGCACACCACTTACTGAAGGTGCATGTTTACAAGCAGGAGTGACGACTGTTCCTGCACGTAAATTGATGGATATCTGTAAATCATTACCGTCAGCGGCATTGATTGATTTGCAAATTACTGAAGATCAACGTTGTATTTTAAAATCTGGCAACAGTCGTTTTGTATTGGGTACTTTGCCTGCAGAAGACTATCCATTATTAACCACTGAAAATACTCAAGGCACTCAAGTCGGTGTGACTCAACGTGAGTTAAAGCGTTTATTTGAAAAAACGTCTTTTGCCATGGCGGTTCAAGATGTGCGTTTTTATTTGACGGGTACTTTGCTTGAAATTGATGAAAATCAATTGCGTGCAGTAACGACCGATGGTCACCGTTTAGCGATGTGTGAAACAGTGGCAAGCTCGAATGCGACACAAGCAATGCAAGCGATTGTTCCACGTAAAGCTGTAGGTGAATTGCAGCGTCTATTGAGTGTTGAAGACGAGCAATTATCGTTGTTAATTGGTCGTGAATTATTAAATGTAACGATTACCATTGCCAGCCGTGATAAAGAGCAGGGTGATATTACCGTACGTTTCACCACAAAATTGATCGATGGTAAATTCCCTGACTACCGCCGTGTGATTCCACGTGGTGGTGATAAAAATGTGCGCATTGCACATGATGTATTTAAACAATCACTGCAACGTGTAGCGATTTTAAGTAATGAAAAATTGCGCGGCGTATTCTTGAAGTTTGATGCGGACACTTTACAACTTCGTGCCAATAACCCTGAGCAAGATGAAGCTATCGAAGATCTCGCAATTCAATATGCTGATGCACCGATGGAAATGTCATTCAATGCACAGTACTTATTGGAAGTTCTGAATGTATTGGATGGTGATGATGTTGCAATGACCATGACAGAAGCCAACCAATCTGTATTGGTACAAGATCCACAACAACAAGATCAAACCTATGTTGTGATGCCAATGCGTGTTTAATTCGGACTGACGTCTCAATTATTATGCATATCACGCGTTTACATGTAGAACGTGTTCGAAATTTAAAGACGGTTGCACTCTCTGGGTTGCAACCGTTTAATGTCTTTTATGGGCAAAATGGTTCAGGCAAAACTTCTGTATTAGAAGCAGTACATTTGCTGGCAACTGGACGTTCTTTTCGAACTCATATTCCGAAAAATTATATTCAAAATAACAGCCCTGACGCTGTCGTCTTTGCGCAGTCTGCAACAGACCGCATTGGTATGCAAAAAATGCAGTCGGGCGAGCAAGTGATAAAAATCAATGGCGACCTTGTGGGGACACAAGGGCAGTTGGCCAAGATTTTACCGCTACAACTCATCGATCCACAAAGTACCGATATTATTGATCATGGTGCGAAGCCACGACGTCAACTTTTAGATTGGTTGATGTTCCACGTGGAACCGGAGTTTTACCATGCATGGCAATATTATGCACGGGCATTAAAACAGCGGAATAGTTTGCTGAAATCACGACGTCATTTGAGTCTGTCTGACTTAGAACCGTGGAACAAAATGCTCAGTGATTATGGTGAGATATTACATAGTCTGCGCAGTAATGTGGTGGAACAGTGGACTCGATATTTCCAACAAGATCTCCAAGCCTTATTGCCGCATTTAACAGTGACGTTGGAATATAGTGCAGGCTTTCATGCCGAAACAGGGCTGTTGAATGATCTGACCAATCAGCACTTTAAAGACTGCGAACGTGGCTATACTGAGTATGGTCCGCACCGTGCAGATTTAAGGTTAAAAACCGCTATGGGGGATGCAGATGTTGTGCTCTCTCGTGGGCAAAAAAAGTTATTGATCATGGCGTTAAAACTGTCACAGATTGCAATGCTACATGCTTGTAATAAGGAAACTGTGGTATTATTAGATGATCTGACAGCAGAATTAGATTTAACCGCACAACAGCGTTTAATTGAGCGTTTAAGCCATCTTGGTAGTCAAGTTTTTATTACCACTTTAGACCATGATTCAGTGCAAAAACACTTACATGATTTATCTATTTCTTATCAATTATTCAAAGTTGAAAATGGTACGGTGCAGGCTGTTGTGCAATGAAATACCACCTTTGGATAGACCTATTTTTCACTAGGGAGAAACCATGAGTTCAGAAGATCAAGCTGCTTCTCAAACAGAACAAACCATAGAAAAAGCTTATGATTCCTCTAGCATCAAAGTATTACGTGGTCTAGACGCTGTACGTAAGCGTCCGGGCATGTATATTGGTGATACTGACGATGGTACTGGCCTACACCACATGGTGTTTGAAGTTGTCGATAACTCAATTGATGAAGCGTTGGCAGGTCATTGTGACGAGATCAATGTAACCATCCATGAAGATGAATCTGTAAGCGTATCGGATAACGGCCGTGGTATTCCTACCGACATTCACCCAGAAGAAGGTGTTTCTGCAGCAGAAGTGATTTTAACGATTCTGCATGCGGGCGGTAAATTTGACGATAACAGCTATAAAGTTTCAGGCGGTCTACACGGTGTAGGTGTATCCGTGGTGAATGCGCTTTCAAGCAAGCTCGAATTAACCATTCATCGTGCAGGTCAAATCCACCAGCAAGAATATAAACACGGTGATTCCGTGTATCCATTAAAAGTGGTGGGTGATACAGATCGTACAGGTACACGTGTGCGTTTCTGGCCAAGTGCTGAAACCTTCAGTCAAACGATTTTTAATGTCGATATTTTGGCGCGTCGTTTACGTGAATTATCGTTCCTGAATGCAGGTGTACGAATTGTGCTACGTGATGAACGTATCAATCTAGAGCACGTTTATGACTATGAAGGTGGTTTGTCTGAGTTTGTAAAATATATCAACCAAGGCAAAACCCATCTGAATGATATCTTCCACTTCACTACTCAAGCCGATAATGGCATTGGTGTAGAAGTTGCATTGCAGTGGAATGATTCTTATCAAGAAAATGTTCGTTGCTTTACCAACAACATTCCACAAAAAGATGGTGGTACGCATTTAGCGGGTTTCCGTGCTGCATTAACCCGTGGCTTAAACAGCTACATGGAAAGCGAAAACTTACTCAAAAAAGAGAAAGTGGCGGTTTCTGGTGATGATGCACGTGAAGGTTTAACTGCGATTGTTTCGGTGAAAGTGCCTGATCCAAAATTCTCTTCGCAAACCAAAGAAAAATTGGTGTCGAGCGAAGTGAAAACTGCGGTTGAGCAAGCGATGAATAAATCATTTGCTGAATATCTTTTAGAGAACCCACAAGCCGCTAAATCGATTGCAGGCAAGATTATTGATGCAGCACGTGCGCGTGATGCAGCACGTAAAGCACGTGAAATGACACGTCGTAAGAGTGCGCTGGATATTGCTGGTTTGCCAGGTAAATTGGCCGATTGTCAGGAAAAAGATCCTGCATTGTCTGAACTTTACTTAGTCGAAGGTGACTCTGCGGGCGGTTCTGCAAAACAAGGCCGTAACCGTAAGATGCAAGCGATTTTGCCACTGAAAGGTAAAATCCTCAACGTGGAACGTGCACGTTTTGACAAGATGATTTCTTCACAAGAAGTGGGAACACTGATTACTGCTTTAGGTTGTGGTATTGGCCGTGAGGAATATAACCCAGATAAACTGCGTTATCACAAAATCATCATCATGACCGATGCTGACGTCGATGGTTCGCACATTCGTACGCTACTGTTGACCTTCTTCTTCCGTCAAATGCCAGAACTTGTGGAACGTGGATATATTTATATTGCACAGCCACCGTTGTATAAGCTGAAAAAAGGCAAGCAAGAACAGTACATCAAAGATAATGATGCGCTTGAGACTTACCTGATTTCAAATGCAATTGATGAGCTTGAATTACACATCAGTGCAGAAGCACCAGCCATTCGTGGTGAGGCTTTAGCGGGTGTGATTGCGGATTATCAAACCTCTCAAAAGAGTTTGCATCGTCTTACTGTACGTTATCCTGCAAGTGTGTTGGATGGTTTATTGGCAGTAGAAGGCTTTAAGTTAGATCACGCAAATAACCAAGACTATGTACAGACTTGGGGGGAGCAGCTACGTGCCAATATTGAGAAAACTCAGCCTAGCTTACGTCCTGAATTAAGCTTAGAAACGTTTGAGCATGAAGATACCGAAAGCAATAAGTCAGCGACCTATTTCCCGCGTATTACCATCTATGTTCATAACTTACCGCACCAATACTTGTTAGATTCAGGTCTATTGGGTTCAGGTGAATATGCGCGTTTGCTCAAAAATTCGAAGAGTTGGTTCACATTATTGGAAGAAGGTGCTTACCTACAAAAAGGCGAGCGCAAAATTCCAGTGAGTAGCTTCCATCAGGTTTGGCAAAACATCCTACAAGACTCACGCCGTGGCATGATGATTCAGCGCTATAAAGGTTTGGGTGAGATGAATGCTGAACAGCTTTGGGAAACTACAATGGATCCTGAGAACCGTAACATGCTGCAAGTAACGGTACAGGATGCGATTGAAGCTGATCGTATGTTCTCTTGCTTGATGGGTGATGATGTGGAACCACGTCGTGCTTTCATTGAAGAAAATGCGTTAAATGCGGATATTGATGCCTAAATTCTGATTACAGAATCATTCAAAAAAGCACTCTTCGGAGTGCTTTTTTTTGTGCTATCTTAAATAAAATTGAATATTAAATCGCCAATTTGTGTTTTATAAAATTGACTTATTCTGATGCTAAGCTCACATCAAATTGAACTTAGCAGCTAAAAATAAGAGGTCTATATATGATGGACAATCAACTTGAACACATTCGTGACATCTGGGTAAATGCATTTTTTACCGGAAATTATACCGTTCTAGCCGAATACGAAGATGAGCACTTTAAGGTGGTTTATGAGCAAGACGGGCGTGTCGAAAGTAATTATGTCCGCTATGAACGTATTGCACATGCGGTGAAAAATGGGGTTTGGAAACCACAAAAACCAGACGTAGAATTTGAAGAATATGAGTTTAATCGTGACCAAACTGAGTGCAAAATTTTAATTGGTTTAGCTGAAACACTGCAGCAAATACAGGAAATCTGGCATTTTGATCAGACCTGGAAAATACAAGAATTACGTTTTTTAAAGGCAAAAAAAGCCCATCCTTCTGCCTTATCTTAAACAATAAAAAGTTTAAATTGATGTAGTCAGTGGAGATAAAATGCATCCATCTTGCAAATGTGGATAAGTTTTGTGAATTTTCACATTTAATAGTGTTCAACATCAAAGTCATTTATAATTGTGGATAATATCATTTAAAAATATTTATCCACAAAAAGGTGGTTCGATATTTTGAATTTAAAAAATAAAAATGAATTTAAAACCAAGATTTGAATTTAAAAATGGCTTTTGTGGATAACTGTGGCAATGAGTTTGATGTGAAGTGTATTTTTTGAATTCATTTATAAAAGTAGGGTAAAAGCGATCGCTGAATTTCTAGATTCTTTCCGAATAGAAATGCCTTAACGATGCAATAACCAGTTGGATATGAACATTCGATTTTTTAAATATTTTTTAGATTTATAGTGTGATTATTATTGTGAAGTATTAATAAAAAATCGCCGTGGAACATTTAAATTTCACGGCGATTGATTTTTTGAGCTTAAGTTAGGTTTTCTTAATAATGCAAATCTAGGGTTTTGCTTTTTAAATTAAGCCTCAAAACTACTTTCCATTTCTTCTAATTCCATCATTAATTCAAGCATTTGCTCTTCGACAGATTCAAGTTTGGCTTTTAATTCTGTTTGCTCATTCATAAGTTTGAGTAAGTCATCTTTACGACTGGCTTCATATAAAGCACTGTCTGCTAATAATTCCTCGATTTCGTTTAAGCGTGGCTGAATCTTGCTGATTTGCGCTTCATTTTTTTCAATGTTTTTACGAATCGGGCGGGTCAATTCACGCTGACGTGCAGCTTCTTTACGCTGCGCTTCTTTATCGACTTTAGAAATCGTCTGTTTAGTTTCAACTTGAGATTTGATGGGAGTCGGGGCTTGTTGGCTATTTTTCATCATGTCAATCCGTGCTTGACGCAGCCAATCGGCATAAGCCACGAGGTCACCATCAAATTCGCGACATTTACCATGATGTACCAACAATAATTCGTCACAAACGCTGGCAATCAATTGACGTTCATGCGAAACCAAAACCACAGCGCCTTCAAAGTCTTGTAATGCCATAGTCAGGGCATGACGCATATCAAGGTCTAAATGGTTGGTCGGTTCATCTAGAATTAAAACATTGGGACGTTGCCAAACAATCAAAGCCAAAGCTAATCGTGCTCGTTCACCGCCTGAAAAGCCTTCACTTGGTGTATCCATGCGTTCGCCACTAAAACCAAAGCTGCCTAAAAATGAACGTAATGCAGCTTCACTGATTTTTTTGTCAGCAATTCGAGATAGTTGCAACATCGGGCTGGCATTGCCATCTAGAGCATCCATTTGATGCTGTGCAAAATAGCCAATATTCAATAGTTCAGAGGCTTTGCGCATCCCTTGTAATAAGGGAAGGTCACCAACCAAGGATTTAATTAAGGTTGATTTACCCGCACCATTCATTCCCAGTAAACCAATGCGACTGTTTGGGGTAATCTGTAAATTTACATTGGTGGCAATCAGTTTGTCACCATAGCCAATATCGACATGTTCCATTTGTAACAGTGGTGAGCTCATTTTGGTTGGCTCACGGAAACTAAAGGTAAATGGCGTATCGACATGTGCGGCAGAAAGTTCTTGCATGCGTTCTAATTGCTTAATACGGCTTTGCGCCTGCTTAGCTTTAGTGGCTTTGGCTTTAAAACGGTCAATAAATTTTTGGAGATGCGCACGGGTTTCGAGTTGTTTTTCATAGGCTTGTTGCTGTTGTGCCAAGCGCTCAGAACGGGTGCGTTCAAAGGTCGAATAGTTGCCGGTGTAAAGCGTCAGCTCTTGATTTTCAATATGTAAAATATGATCAGTCACCGCATCTAAGAAATCACGGTCATGTGAAATTAAGATCAGTGTGCCTTCGTAAGCTTTTAACCAATCTTCTAACCACAAAATCGCATCTAAGTCTAAGTGGTTTGTTGGTTCATCGAGTAATAATAGGTCAGAACGGCTCATTAGGGTACGCGCAAGGTTTAAACGCATACGCCAACCACCAGAAAAGCTTGAAACATTGAGTTGGGACTGATGTTCAAAGAAACCTAGGCCAGCCATCAGTTGTGAGGCTTTGGATGGAGCTGTATAGCCATGGATTTCATCAAATCGGCCATATAAGTGTGCCAGCGCTTCATTGTCTAATTGTTCTGGATGTTCAAGTTTATGTTGTATATCCCAATATTCTTCATCGCCTGATAGAACGAAATCAATCGCTTTCATATCCAACGCTTTGATTTCTTGCGCCATATGCGCGACGGTCCATACTGCAGGACGTGTTAATGAACCACCATCAGATTCCATTCCACCTAAAAGTGCAGAAAAAAGAGTCGATTTACCTGCACCATTTACACCGGTTAAGCCGATTTTCCAGCCTGGATGCAATTGCATAGATGCTTTTTGAAATAAAACACGCCCACCGCGACGAATGGAAAGTTGGTCTAACTGAATCATGGAACTAACTAAACAAGAAGAATGTGAGGCTATTCTAATGGATGGCTTTGCAAAAGAAAAAACAAAGCATCGCAACCATCTGAAAAAATGTGACAGATTCCACGTATTTAGGTATATTGAATGGGCTTTAGTATTAAAAAAATATTTCAAGTTGTTGTTTTAAATGGATTAATAAAACATATTGGGAATATAAGAAATGAGAAAAGGAATTTTAATTTTATCGCTTCTTTCAGGTGTGATGTCTGCACAAAGCTATGCCAATCAGAAGGTCTGTGTGTTCGATTTACTTGGAAAAGCAGGGGAATCTTATAAGCTAATGGAAGAGTGGTCTCTAGCCAGTAAGGCATGGGGAGCACAAGTTCAACTGATTTCATATCAAGATGAATCCAAAGTCGATAAAGATTTTAAAGAAGGGAAATGTGACGCATTTTATATGACCTCGATGCGGGCACGTGCGTATAACAAATTTGCTGGTTCGATTGATGCCATTGGCGGTGTACCGAACAATACCATCGCACAAAAAGCCATTACCTATGTCTTAGATAAGCGGAACAGTAAGCGACTGATTACCAATTCAGGTAAAGATAGTTATGAAGTGGCAGGGATTGGGCAAATTGGTTCAGCCTATATTTTTGTCCGTGATCGCAATATCAATAATTTAGAAAAAGCTGAAGGTAAAAAATTTGCCATTTTGCATTATGACTATGCGCAAAAAGAGATGGTCGACCGTGTCGGCGCTGTGCCAGTCATGTCGGAAATTTCCAATTTTATTCGCAAATTTAATCAGGCCGAAGTTGAAATTGTGGCTGCGCCGGCTTATGCCTTTAAGCCACTCGAAATTTCAAAAGGCTTAGGCACTACTGGGGCGATGGTTAATTTTCCTGTGGTGAATGTCACGGCAGACCTGATTATTCGTAACAATAAATTCCCAGATGGTTTTGCTGAACCCTCTCGGCAATGGTTCGTTAAACAATTACCGAAAAGTTTTGCCATGGTAAAACGCATGGAAGCTGAAATTCCTGCCAAATATAAGATGAATCTCAGCAAAGATGATCAGTTGAAATATCAGAAAATTTTGCGTGAAGGACGGATGGATTTAACCAAACAAGGAATCTACGACTCCACCATGATGACGGTACTGAAAAAAGCACGTTGTACGATTGAGCGAACCAATTTTGAGTGTTCAGTGGCGGGTGAATAAGCTTTTTTCTGTATTTCTTTGTAAAGTTTCATAAAAAGGCTGTAAATGCAAAAAGCCTTTTTTGCATACAACATGATGATTATATTTATAATTTTGCCTTAAATAAAAAAGTGATATTAATCACAAAAAAACAGAATGTGCCAAAATGACATAAATAAATGGAGTAAATGCTCTATTTTTTTTAAATTAACTTGCTTAATATCGGCGTTGTGTAAGGACACCTCTGAACCATAAAAAGATTTGAAAGGAAAATAGAATGAAAAAAATGCTCCTATCATTGGCTACATTTGCTGCAATTGGCTTTGCTGGTTCAGCTCAGGCAGCAAAAGTAGATATCTGTGTATTTGACTTATTGGGTAAGTCAGGTGAGTCATACCAAATGGCTCAGGAATGGGCGCTTGCAGCAAAAGGCTGGGGTGCTGAAATTAACTTAATTCCGCGTCAAGATGAAGCAGTAGCCGACAATGATTTTAAAGCGGGTAAATGTGATGGCGTATTTATGACGGCAATGCGTGCTCGTCAATACAATAAATTTGCAGGTTCGATTGATGCGCTTGGTGGCGCACCGAGCAATGCAATTGCGCAACGTGCGATTACCTTTGCATTAGACCAACGTAATGCTGCAAAAATGGTCAGCAACCTAGGTGGTAAGAAATACGAAGTGGCGGGTATTGCTCCACTGGGTTCAGCATTCATCTTTGTCAAAGACAAAAAAATTGACTCAATTGAAAAAGCAGCAGGTAAAAAGTTTGCAGTATTAGGCTATGACGAAGCACAAAAAATTATGGTGCAACGTGTCGGCGCTCAAGCTGTGGTTTCAGATGTATCTAACTTTGTGGCGAAGTTTAATAATGGTCAGGTCGATATGGTGGGTGCGCCTGCGTATGCCTACAAACCATTAGAGATTTATAAGGGTTTAGGTACCAATGGTGCGATGTTTAACTTCCCAGTTTTACAAGTGACCGCGGACTTTATTATTCGTCCTGATCAGTTCCCAGCAGGCTTTGGTCAAAAATCTCGTGATTGGTTTGTGAAACATTTACCGAAGAGTATTGCGATGATTAACCGTTTAGAGGCGGGTATTCCTGCGAAATATAAACTTAACTTAAGTGCAGAAGATAAAACCAAATATCAAAAATTATTGCGTGAAGGTCGTATGGATATGACGAAACGTGGCATTTATGATGCGGGCATGATGTCAGTATTGAAAAAGGCACGTTGTTCTGTCGATAAAGCCAATTTTGAATGTTCACTTAGCGGCGAATAAACTGATATTTAAAGAAAAAAGCCTGGATTTATCCGGGCTTTTTTTCGCAAATGCACAGGTCATTTTCGCCATTGAGTCAGCAAAATATTCAGGTAATCTAAATTGAAATCGAGGGCTGTGAGTATATTTAATCATACTCCGCATGACCCAAAAATCAAAAAATGGTTAAAACAAAAACAGTAAAAAACAAGGAAAGTCAGTATGAAACAATGGACAAAGGCATTGAGTATTGCTGCTGCGTTAATGGCGGTGAATGGCGTAGCTCAAGCAAAGCAAGTGGTGTGTGTATTTGATTTGGTTGGTAAAAATGGTGATGTTTTTACCCTGATGAGAGATTACCAATTGGCGGCAAAAAACTGGGGCGCAGACATTGAGCTCCGCGTCAGTCAAAATGAAGCGGTGATTGCGGAAGATTTTAAAGCCGGTAAATGTGATGGGATCAGTGTCACAGGTATGCGTGGTCGTCAATTTAATAATTTTACCGGTTCTTTAGATGCGATTGGTGCAATTCCAGATTTGAAACTTGCGGTTAAAGTGATGCAAGGCCTTGCGAGTCCAACGTTTGCAAAGAGCATGGTCAATAGTAAATATGAAGTGGTAGGTGTGATTCCTGTAGGTGATGCCTACCTGTTGGTGAATGACCGTAGTATCAATACTGTCGCTAAAGCAGCAGGTAAAAAAATTGCGGTGCTTGATTATGATGAAGCGCAGAAAATTATGGTGCAACAGGTGGGGGCTCAAGCGGTCAGTGCTGACGTGACCAATTTTGGCGCTAAATTTAACAATGGTCAGGTGGATATTATTGGTGCACCTGCAGCGGTGTTTAAACCCTTGGAGTTACATAAAGGTTTAGGTAGTAAAGGTGCAATTGTTAATTATCCAATTTTACAAGTGACGGGTAATATCATTATTCGCCCAGATAAATTCCCAGCGGGATATGGGCAAAAATCACGTGATTGGGTCAAAACACAATTACCTCGTGCATTCACGATATTAGGCAAAATGAAGTCAGAAATCCCAGCTAAATATTGGATGGATGTTCCAACGGCAGACAAAGCTGGCTATCAAAAAATGATGCGTGAAGCGCGTATTGATTTGACTAAACGTGGTATCTACGACAAGCGAATGATGAAACTATTATGGCAATTCCGCTGTAAACAAGACCCTAAAAACTTCGAATGCGCATTACAGGAAGAAAACTATAAATAAGTTTTAAATGAATCTTGAGAAAAATACTCTGATTTAACTTTAAACTGTGAAGACTGACCATATATTGAGTATGTTATACTTGAAATATGGTCTTTTCTTTTTAAAGACACCCCAATGACTCAGAGGAATCCATCATGAATGCTCAAGCACTTGTGCTGACTGACAATGCTGCCAATAAAGTACGCCAATTGCGTGAGAGTGAAGGTAATCAAGACCTTATGTTACGTGTATATGTGACTGGTGGTGGTTGTTCAGGTTTCTCATATGGGTTTAATTTTGCTGAAAGCCAAAACGAAGATGATGCTGAATTTATCAATGGTGATGTGAAGATGTTGGTTGATTCACTGAGCTATCAATATTTAGTTGGTTCAACAGTCGACTATATTGAAGGTCTTGAAGGTTCTCGATTTGTGGTTCAAAACCCGAATGCGACAACCACGTGTGGATGTGGATCTTCATTCTCGATCTAATCGCGATGATGAATTGAGCCATAAAAAAGCCCTCATTTAGAGGGCTTTTTTAATGTTTAAAATCGATATTAGGCTTCAAATTTTAGTGCTTCTAATAGATCTAAAATTACGGTAGTCACGTCTTGAGTCAATTGATAATTATTAAAAATTTCATATGCCGTAATGGTGACATCGGTATCACTCGGAAGCAGGCGTTGTTCTTCTTCGATGAGGTCACGGATCGGCAATAGGGTTTGTTTGACCTGTAAATGCAAGACATCTTTAAACTCAAGATTTTCGTCTTCGAGCTCAATTAATTGCTCATTAAAAAAGGGTAAAAGTACCGCATGGAGATAAGGTTGAATGTCTGTAATATCAAAAATCTCAATATCACGGGTTTGTTCAATCGTGCTGATGTGGTCATTCACTTCAATTAAGATATGGTAGTAACTCACATTGCTCTCCACGGAAGATGTCATTAATATAAGGGGATTATTGCAGATCAACAATAACATGAAATGCTAATTATTGTTGGTGAATCCTATAATATCCTTATAGATTGTATGGTTTTTTTGCTCAGTGTGTTCTAACGATAATATAGTAAGCCTTGGTCTGCTGGCATCAGTTTAAAGTTTTCTAATTGTTGCGCGCCTAAGATTGGGTACATTAATGCAGCAGGGTCATTATGGTGAGATAAGCCGAGAGCATGTCCGAGTTCGTGGGCAAGGGTAAGGCGTAAATCATCTTCGGCATCAAATTGATAAATCTGAATCTGATCGCCCATAAAGACACCTTTATGAAACTCTCGAGCAGGAAAGCGCTGACTGGCTTGTATCACGCCTGCATTATATTGATCGATTTGCTGGTTATAGCTTAAGACTTGTTGGTTAAATTGATCATTTTGCTGATTAAATCGATCTATTTCTTGGTCTAATTGCATCGCTTGTGCTTTAACTTGCTCAAGTTCTCTTTCAACGCGTTGCATATTGGGGCCTTGTGCATGCTCGATTTGGTTCCAGTTCATACGTTCTTGCGACAGCTGTGCAATTTCCGCACGAATCATGGCTTGTTTTGATCGGAGCTGTTGCTCATTCATCTCCAGACCTTTTCTCGAATTTGCTAAGTTCTCGGCATATAAATCATTACGGGCTTTATCTGCGGCTAAGGTCTTTTGGACTTGCTTATAGGCATTGTATTGTTCTTGGCGATCATCATAAATGAGATGGATCGCCAGTTGTGCATCTGGGTCATAGATAAATAACGGCTTGAGCGTCCCTTTATGCCATATCTCTGCGGCCTCTTGGCTAAGTTGAATGACTTGTTGTTGGCTTAATCCAAAACGTGGATCGACATCAGCAACTCGATAACGCAAACGGGTATCGAGAGGGTGTAAAAGTCGATCTGAAATTGAATTAAATTTCAGTTGAGGATGCTGCTTGGTTTGAAAGATCCACCAAGTACTCAAAACGATGACAACAATAATTAAAATCAAACGCATAGCGTCGCAAAACTTGATTATTTTGCATTAATTTAACTGAAATTTAGTGCTATGGAAATCGAAGTTTAGATCGATGGTGAGTCGAGAAGAATGTGGCTGTTTGAACGTTAGCGTGTTATTTGAATATAGCCTGATGCAGATGAAATCATCTACAAAAAAACCGCGCTTTCGCGCGGTTTTTTTTAAGTTTTGAAAAACTCAGTTAAAGCGACAAATTATTTTTTGTCATCTTTCACTTCAGTGAACTCAGCATCTACAACGCCGTCATCTGCTTTTTGAGCTTGACCTTCAGCGCCTTGGAAAGCGTTAGGATCAAAACCTTCAGCACCGCCTTGACCTTGTGCAGCTTCATAAGCACGTTGAGTGATCGGCATAATGATGTTTTGAAGTGCTTCAGTTTTCGCTTTGATTGCATCTACATCGTTTTCTTTAGTCGCTGCTTCGAGCTCAGCTACAGCAGCATCGATTGCAGATTTCTCATCAGCAGTTACTTGTTCGCCAAGATCTTTTACTGCTTTTTGAGCAGAAGAAACAAGTGCATCAGCTTCGTTACGTGCTTTCGCTAATTCTTCAAATTTACGATCTTCTTCAGCATTCGCTTCAGCATCTTTGATCATCGCTTCAATTTCAGCATCGCTCAAACCAGAGTTAGCTTTAATTTGAATTGATTGCTCTTTACCTGTGCTCTTATCTTTTGCAGATACTTTCAAGATACCATCAGCGTTGATGTCAAATGATACTTCAATTTGTGGTACACCACGTGGAGCAGGTGGAATATCGCCCAATTGGAAGTTACCCAACAATTTGTTTTGTTGAGCCATTTTACGTTCACCTTGGTAAACTGAAATGTCTACAGCTGGTTGGTTGTCTGCAGCAGTTGAGAACACTTGAGATTTCTTCGCAGGAATCGTCGTGTTTTTCTCAATGATCGCTGTTAACACGCCACCCATTGTTTCAATACCAAGTGTAAGCGGAGTTACGTCAAGAAGAAGTACGTCAGTTTTATCACCTGAAAGTACTGCACCTTGAATCGCAGCACCCATCGCTACAGCTTCATCTGGGTTCACGTCTTTACGTGGCTCACGGCCGAAGAACTCTTGTACTTTTTGTTGTACAAGTGGCATACGAGACTGACCACCCACCAAGATTACGTCAGAGATGTCAGAGGTTGAAAGACCTGCATCTTTAAGTGCAATCTTACATGGTTCAATTGTACGAGCAACCAATTCAGCAACTAAACCTTCAAGTTTAGAGCGAGTCACGTTGATCACTAAGTGTTTAGGACCAGTCGCATCTGCTGTGATGTATGGAAGGTTGATTTCTGTTGCATTCGAAGAAGAAAGCTCGATTTTTGCTTTTTCAGCAGCTTCTTTTAAACGTTGAAGTGCAAGCGGATCTTGTTTCAAGTTTACGCTTTGTTCTTTCTTGAACTCTTCAACCAAGTATTCAATTAATGCATTATCGAAGTCTTCACCACCAAGGAATGTATCACCGTTTGTAGACAATACTTCGATTTGTTGGTCGCCATCAAGGTCAGCGATTTCAATGATTGATACGTCGAAAGTACCACCACCTAAGTCGTAAACCGCAACTTTACGGTCGCCTTCTTTTTTGTCCATACCGAACGCAAGTGCAGCAGCCGTTGGTTCGTTGATGATACGTTTAACATCTAAACCAGCAATTTTACCTGCATCTTTAGTCGCTTGACGTTGAGCATCGTTAAAGTACGCAGGAACAGTAATTACCGCTTCAGTTACTGTTTCACCAAGGTAGTCTTCAGCTGTTTTTTTCATCTTTTTCAAGATTTCAGCAGAGATTTGTTGTGGTGCAAGTTTCTTGTCGTTTACATCAACCCAAGCATCGCCATTGTCAGCTTTGATGATTTTGTAAGGTACAAGGCCGATATCTTTTTGCACAGCTTGGTCTTGGTACTTACGACCGATCAAACGTTTGATTGCAAATAATGTGTTTTTAGGGTTAGTCACTGCTTGACGCTTAGCAGATTGACCGACAAGGATCTCGCCGTCTTTATACGCAATAATAGATGGGGTTGTACGAGCGCCTTCAGCGTTGTCGATTACTTTTACTTTGTCGCCTTCAAGTACTGCTACGCAAGAGTTTGTAGTACCTAAGTCAATACCAATGATTTTCGCCATTTGGATGTTTCCTCTAAAATTCTTTTATTCCCAAACTCTTCCCTTTCTCAAAGGGAAATAAAAAGGGATTTACTTGTTATCCGATATGAGAGCCAATCAAAAATTTTCAAGTAATATTGGTTAAAATTTTTAATTCGTCTCAGAAAATTTGGGTTTATGCACCAACCATAACCATAGCTGGACGTAATAGACGACCGTTTAAGCTATAGCCTTTTTGCAATACTGTCCCGATTTCATTCGATTTGGCATTTGGATCGATGCCCACAGCTTGGTGAAGATCTGCATTGAAACCATTTGCAGTATCCACAGCAACCACACCAAATTTTTCTAAAGTGCTGAGCAATGATTTCAGTGTAAGTTCTACACCTTCAGATAAACCTGATTTTTCATCACCTGCCGCAGCAATCGCGCGTTCAAGGTTATCAACTGACTCAAGCAATTGTTTTGCAAATTTTTCCAGCACAGTATCTTTATGCTTTTCAGATTCGCGTTGAATGCGTTCTACACTTTTTTGCGCTTCATATACGGCATTTGCAGTACGTGCTTTTTCAAGTTTTAAGCTTTCTTCTAAATTGGTGATTTGTGCTTGTAAATCTTCAACTGAAACTTCAGCTTGCTCGTTTTCAGCTTGAGTTTGCTGTTCTGCTTGCTCTTGTTGAAGATCTTGAGCGTCTTGGTTTTGCTCAGTCGCCATTGATTTACTCCGTTTAAATGGGTTCTTAAACATGTTCAGTCCTTATAGCTGTGCGTTCAAACGACATCGATGCGTAACTGCCATGCGTTTTGAATTCATGATTAATAAAAGAAATCGGGGCAGGGGATAAAAATTCAAGCGAAGTCAGCGATTAAATGCAGTTTTTTATTCAAATAAATTGTTTTTCAGCAAAATATCGACTGCAAAATTAAATTCTATGAAAATATAAATTATTGATTTGAATGTATAATTATATTTTGATCGGATTTATAGATTTTCATCATAAATTTTAACGGTTTCTCTTTGTGCCTGAAAATTTGCATAATTTATCTATCGGAAGTGACCATATCCACTGGAGAGAGGGATATGGTGACTACCTCTAGATTTTAGAAACACTTTTCCATGCTGATTTCCCAAGAATCAGCATTTTTTTTGCCTCAAAAAATAGTGGTTAATATTTATACATAAAAACTCTTAGTATCAGTTTTATTAAATATTTCACAAAAAATGATCAGCACAGTATTCTTTGTTTCAGATTCTATCGCTGTAGTTTCTTAATTTATTTCAAATGTGTTTTTCATGGCCTGCTTCTCTCATAAGCAGGCTTTTTTTTGCATGAAATTTATAAAAACAGCCACTTAAGTAACTGAGTTGCAAGTTTTGTTGAACTTTGTTGTATTCAAAAGCTGTGATCACGCTTTATTCAAAAATCATTTATATTTATTTTTTTAATAAAAAACAAAGCACTTGAGTTAAAAAAATGATGTAAAGCCTCAATATAAAAGAAAACTGCCTGATTAATAAAACATTTCATAAGCTGTACCGTGCCTCGTACAAAGTACAACTCAGAAGGTGGGAACTTCACAGAATTATTTTCCATTATGACTCGGGCAAAGTTGAGCTTTGCTTTTAATGATTCAATGAAGGAAATAATGAAGATGAAAAAAATTGGTTTATTCGCTGTCGCAGTTTTAGGTTTTGGTTTAGCTGCGGTAGGTTGTACTTCTCAAGAAACTGTAGAATCTCCAGAAACCGCACAAGTAACGTCTGCAACTGAAGCATCTGTAACGACAGAGCAATCGGGTGCTGTGGTTCAAGCAGATCCATCAGCTCAAGGTGCTGAAGTTCAATCTGCGCCTGCACCACAACCTACAATTCAGCAATAAGATTGTTTAATGCTCTCTGACCTGTAACAACAGGCAGTCAAGAATAGACAGAAGATAGGATGCCTCTTCTGTCTATTTTCTTTTCTATTGCTTTTTTTTATCTTTTCTATTTTTAGTGAACGAAAAAAAAGCCCATCATGTAGATGAGCTTTTTACTTTTAACCGATCTGCAAAAACAACAATTAACGGCGATTTTCCCACGCGCGACGACGTTCTTCAGCCGCTTTACGTTGTTGATCTGATGCCTTTCTTAAATCTTGAATATTTTTTTTGCGCTCTTGCTCAATTTGTTTTCTACGATCTTGACTGGCTTTACGGCGCTGTTCTTCTAAGCGCTGACGCTCTTTGCTGACTTTTTGACGATCTTGTTCAGCACGTTTACGACGTTCAGCTTCAGAGTATTTACGCTGTTGTTCTAGACGTTGACGTTCGAGTTCGTTTTTACGACGATCCCACTCTTGTTGATTTTTACGATTCTGTTCCCAGTTACGCTGGTCAAGTTGCTGCTTTCTACGTTCGAGCTCTAAACGATTACGTTGTTGTTGCTGACGTTCCCATGTACGGCGGTCTTGTTCATAACGACTGTCGTAACGGCGATCATAACGATTATCATAGCGTCGATCATTATGATCATAACGGCGGTCATAACGTTGATCATAACGTCCATCGTAGTAACCATCTTCAGGGAATGCTACGCAGCCTACAGCCAAAAAAGCAGTCGCAAAAGACAGAAGGATGATCTTTTTAGCCATGGTGAGTATCCTTTATCGAGAATGGGTTAGCATAATCAACCCATAAAACTTGGGTAAATTGTCAATGACAACTCTATAAAAGAAGATTAGCTTAACTAGGTCTGTACTATGTATGTCGATGTTGAGACTTATATGTGAATATGGTCACATTTGACCTAGATCATGTAGAAAGTATGAAGAGCATAATTCGAAGGATAGAGCATGTTTGCATTGAATGAATCACTTAAAAATATGAAAGATAAAGGCCAAGGTACGGCTGCTCGGTTACTTGATCGTCTTCCTAACTTTGCCAAAGAAAGCCTCGCAAAACGTCTCGATTATCCGTTTATTTTTCCAGAATTAGATCCGCTGGTGAAATGCATGATGGCGGCTCAACTCAAGCAAGGTAAGTCAGGCTTTGTGACCGAAGACTATGTGAAGTCTCGTAAATTATTTGATTTACAGATGGAGTCGATCAAGACCAAGCCGACCTTTGTGAAACAAGTGCAAGATATACGTCTACCTTTACAAAGTGCAACGCTGTTTGCGCGTCATTATCATCCTGCTCCAAATAAAAAATTACCGATGATCGTGTTTTATCATGGTGGTGGTTTTGTGGTGGGTGGTTTAGACACGCATGATGAAGTTTGTCGTTTATTGGCTGTGCATGCCAAAACACAAGTTTTAAGTATTGATTATCCTTTAACACCAGAAGCCAGCCCAGCTCAATTAATGCAAAGTTGTGAAGATGCATTGGCTTGGACTTATCAAAATAGTCGTCAGTTTAAAATTCTAAAAAATCGAATTGCGGTGGCAGGGGATAGTGCAGGCGGCAATATTGCTACTGCGGTTGCACAGCGCAGTGCTCAAAAAGTTTTTGCCCCGCAAGCTCAACTATTAATTTACCCAGTAGTGGATTTCAAGAGTCGCCACCCATCTTTCTATGCTTATAAAGATGGTCTAGTTCTGACTGAAAAAGATATTGATGTCGTAACGGCTTTATATGCAGAACAACATGCAGTGGCCTTAGATGATCCATTAATTTCACCAACCTATGGAAAATTGGCAGGTATCGCACCCGCGTATATCGTGACAGCAGGGCATGACGTTTTACATGACGAAGGTGAAATTTATTCGCATAAACTCCGTCAGCAAGGGGTGAAAGTGTTTTATCAAGAATATACCGATCAAACCCATGGCTTTATTAACTTAACCCCGGTTTCGCACCGAGCTAAAAAATACGTGATCGAGATCAGTACGAAGTTCCGTAAATTTTGGGATAAACGTAGCTAATCATTCCTTTATATAAAGTAAACCCAGTGTTTCACGTGAAACACTGGGTTTTTATTTATTGGGTTATTTATCTTGGATTTTTGCAGCAGGAAAAACGAGGCTAAATTCTGGGATATAAAAGCTTTGCAATAATCGTGCTTCAGAAAAATTTGGAAAAATGTCCTGTGTGTTGTGCCATTCTACCTGTTTCAGTTTAGAGAGCCGTCCACGAAACTTCGGTGAAAATTGATAACGCTTACCTTCCCACGCTTGTCTGATTTGCAACATCGCTGCAGGGATATGATGACTATTAATATAGAAAGAACGCTGTGAACGTGATTTTTTTAAACGGATCTGCATTTTGTGTTGTTCAACTTCTATAGTACAGACCACTTCATTGTCATGTTGTTGCCATTCAAACTTTGCCAACTCTTTAGGAATACCCCAGAGTTTTTGACCATGAATGACAGAGATATCTGTCGAAACATAAATCTTAGGAATCGAACTTAACCTTTTCTTACTCCATAAAGGGTGATCTAAAATTAGCAATTCGTCATAAGGGCCCACAGGTGAATCATGGTATCGGACCAATAACACCTGAACCACACGACCTAAAGGCGATGTCGCTAAACGGAACATCTGCGCTTGTTGGATAAAACTCGGAGAGATCCAATAATTCAAAATAAAAGCATCGCCACGCAGTTGCCAAGGCGGTAAATGTGTCAATGCAGTGTCCGACGGTATTATTTGCGTCATCATTGTTCTCGTTTTAATAATGGCAGAATAATTACTTTTTAATCATCAAAGACTAATATACAGTCAATAACAAGTACGAGATCAACCAGAAGAGTTAGCAAATGTTAAAACAGATTTTATTTACCGCAGCACTTGGCTGTGTGAGCTTAAGCAGTTTTGCTGCCAATACTATTGTCGAAATGAAAACCTCTCAAGGTAATATTGAAATTGAGCTATTCAATGACAAGGCACCTATCTCAGCTAAAAACTTTGAAAGCTATGCAAAAGAAAAATTTTATAACGGCACGATCTTTCATCGTGTGATTCCTGGATTTATGGTTCAGGGTGGGGGTATGGATGTCAAAATGCAGGAGAAGCCAACAAAAGCGGCTATTAAGAATGAATCAAGTAATGGCTTGAGCAATAAACGCGGCACATTGGCAATGGCACGGATGAATCATCCTGATTCAGCAAGTAGTCAGTTCTTTATTAATGTTGCAGACAATGACTTTCTCAATAAAAGTGCAATGAATGCGGGATATGCTGTTTTTGGTAAGGTCACTAAAGGTATGGATATCGTCGATAAAATCGTAAAAGTTCCAACTGCGAACTATGGAATGCACCAGAATGTCCCTGTAAACCCAGTGGTTATACAGAGTGTGGTGATTAAAGCAGCACCTGTAAAAAACTAAGCACACAAAATAGGAAAAATATTTTACATGATATTTGTAATAAATATCATGTATTTATGTGAATAAAGTGTGTTTTTTGAACCATAATGGTGCATAAAAATAAAACACTCGTGTTCTTTGTGAGTGAAAAGCACTTGCACGTGTAAGAAATTGCCCTATAATGAGCACCATACCGACGAGATAGACGGAAACGAACGAAACGCGAAGCGTTGAGTTGTTAAGTTTATCGAAGTCCAGCTTCTAGCATTGACGAGATGTTAGGAAGATCATTAAGAGATTATGAAGAACAACTTGTGTGGATTTTTACTGATTGATTGATCGAAATTATTTTCATTGATTGATGGTAGAAATTACTCGAAGTTTATTTGAGCAAATTTTTGTCAGTAATTGATGAGCCAAGATTGGTACACTATATGTACTATTGATTTTAAACTGAA
>NZ_VOZI01000023.1:0-36255 GCF_013419835.1 Acinetobacter sp. YH12052 | reverse complement strand
GGGGCTGTACTAGATAAGATTTAAATTCCAGTCCAAACTCGCAAAGTTTTTAACTGTTGACTTGGACTGCCATAATTAAATCTAAACTCACATTCCTTTAGAAACAAGGGAAAAGATTCTTTAGGAATACCATTATATTTTCTCAATATTCTTTTCGCTTGATTCCAAAAAATTCTCAATTCCATTGATATGATTTTTCCCATTTGCGAAATGAGTTGAATGGTTAACTCTATGGTGGCAAAAACCTGCAACATCCAAAGCATTGTAGCTACGCTATTGATCTGTATAAACAATGCTATCTGGTGTGATTTTCTTAGAAATTACAGGCATTAAAGTACCAGACTTAGTATCAGGAACAACAACAGTATAAACTTTACCATTTCGCTTCAATAGACCAAATACGATAACTTTGTCAGCAGCTCCACGTCCTCGTTTCCCTTTACGGGTTCCGCCGAAATAGCTTTCATCTAATTCAATCTCACCATCGAATATTTCAAAGGCTTCAACTTCTAAATGATAAGAAATAATTTTACGAATCTTAATAAAGAAAAGTGCTGCTGAATTATGATGAATTTTTAATAAATCAGCAGCAGCTCTTGCAGTCACTCCTAGCACGAAAAACTCTAGTAGTTTTAATTGAGTTTTCTTATTTAATTTACAGTTAGTTAGCTTCATTTTCATCGATTAACATAGTGCTAATCTAGTACAGCCCCAACATTATTTTTAGTTTCGACACTCTTATTTATAAGCACCCAGACATTTGCTAAAAGTCGGTCAATTTATATCCCATCTTCGACCATGCCTGACCATATTCCACCTGAACAATTTAATGCTTTGCTGATGGATCATGCTAAAACAACTCAACCTGAGAAATCAGTACAGGACGTAAAAAAGCCTCTTAAACCCATTTCACATGCTCTAAATGAAGAAGATGCAAAGAAAAAAGCGGAAGCCAAGAAAATCGCTTCAACAGCTAAACGTGATTTTGAACATAAAATCAAACGTGCTTGGGATACACCACCTGGCTCTAGCGGTAAAACGGCCATTGCTCGCGTGATTTTATCTGAAACAGGTGCTGTCCAAGCAGTCATCGTAAGCTCCAGTGATCCTGATATGAAAGCCAGTATTGAGGCTGCAGTTCGTGCTGCTGCACCATATCCGATGCCTAGCGACCCAGATGCTAGACGTGAAGCACAAAGTTTTACCTCTACATTTAGATCTTCAAATTAAGTTTGATAAATCCGTGCATTGCTTGCGGGGATTTTTTTGTGGTTAAGCAATGAATCACCCCATACCCATTTTTTCTTATCTTCAATAGATCAAGTTTCATCACTGGTATGATGTTTATTTTTAAGCTTCTACATCCATCCCCCCCCCAGTTCCACCCTTTCCTAAAATGAATACTCAATCGATTGTACCTGTGTGTTTCAATACTTGAGCTTTTATAAAGCTCTAGCCCCGACTAATTGATCCATTCTTGTCTTCGTTCTATATAACGCCGTGTATGTGGGACTCAGCAACATCAAGTATTACTAAAATTTTCTAAACACTTGATTCAAAAATAGAATCTTATAACTAAAGAATTATCATTTTCATTCCAAAATGTGATGTTGTGTTCATGATTTTTAAGCTAGACTTGACGAAACTCGGATAAAATCTCTGCATTTTTCACAGTGTTATAACAGTTCAGTCATATTTTCATGCTTTTAATATCCCAAAATCATGCCATTATGTGACACAACCAAATACAGACAATAACTCACATTTTTAGAGTAATTAGCGAATGATGGAAATGACGCGTAAACATCTTCTTTGCTTAGCCGTATTCACTGCTTTGAGCCCAGTTTTAGTGACTCAAACGCATGCGCAGCTTCACCTCGAAATCACTAAAGCTCCTGAAGAAGCACCTAAAATTGCGATCGTGCCTTTTAGTAATGACTCAAATATTTATCCAGTGGTTGAAAATGACTTGAACCGCTCAGGTAAATTTACCAGTGCCTCTAAAAACTTACCTGCAACTGCAACAATAAATTCACCTAATGCAGAAGCATGGAAAGCTGCGGGCGTACCCTATGTCGTGACAGGTACATCAAAAACAACGGCTGATGGCTCTTATGAAATTCACTACCAACTGTATGATGTTGAAAAAAAACAATACCTGTTAAATGAACTACTCACTGTACCTGCTTCACGTTACCGTCAAGCAGCGCATATGATCAGTGATGCGATCTATCAAGCTTTAACTGGCATTCCAGGTGACTTCAGCGGCCGTATTGCCTATGTATTGCGTAATGCAGCAACACCAGATCAGCGCTATACCCTACAAATTGCAGATACAGATGGTGAACAACCCCGTACGATTTTGACTTCACGAGATCCAATCCTTTCCCCTGCGTGGACGCCTGATGCGAAAAAGCTAGCCTATGTTTCTTTTGAAACCAAGCGCCCTGCAATTTACATCCAAGACTTAGCAAGTGGTAACCGTGAAAAAGTAGCAAGTTTCCGTGGTCTAAATGGTGCACCAAGCTTCTCACCTGATGGTAAATCGATGTTGTTTACCGCTTCAATGCATGGCAATCCTGAAATCTATCAAATGGATTTACAGACTCGCCAATTAAAACGCATGACCAATGACACAGCGATTGATACAGAAGCACGTTATGCCCCTGACGGTAAATCATTTATTTTTACCTCTGACCGTGGTGGCTCTCCACAAATTTATACCTACAACTTAAGTGCTGAAAGTGTAAAACGTTTAACTTTCCGTGGCGCTTTCAATGCGCGTGGTACGCTAAGTGCGGACGGTAAAAAATTAGCTTTGGTGCATCGTCCTAGCGGTAGTAACTATAAAGTTGCGGTTCAAGACATTGGTTCTGGTGTAACCAATATTTTAACACCAACAAGTTTAGATGAATCCCCAAGCTTCTCTCCAAATGGTCAAATGGTGGTGTATGCAACACGTGAAGCAAACCGTGGTTTGCTCTCGATCATGTCTTTAGATGGTCGTTTCCGCATGAACTTACCAAGTGAACAAGGTGAAGTTCGTGAACCAGCTTGGGCACCGAAATAAACACTGCATGATTTATTCAACAATAACTTTTTAATGAAACATCATAAATAACCGTCATGGAGATCAATATGAAAGCGATGAAACTGATTGCATTACCTGTTTTAGCTACAGCATTAGTAATGACTGGTTGTGCCAGCCGTAAACCTGCAGCAGACGTACAAGCAGGACAAAACCCAAATAGCTCAACCACTGTAAACACTTCTGGTTTAAGTGAAGATGCAGCACTCAATGCACAAAACCTAGCCGGTGCATCATCGAAAGGTGTAACTGAAGCGAATAAAGCATTTTTAGCGAAGCGCGTAGTACACTTTGACTACGACAGTACAGAGCTTAGCAATGAAGACTTACAAACCCTTCAAGCTCATGCACAGTTCCTTGTTGCTAATGCAAACTCACGCGTTGCTTTAACAGGTCACACCGATGAACGTGGTACTCGTGAATACAACATGGCACTTGGTGAACGTCGTGCCAAAGCTGTTGAAAGCTTCCTGATTACAACGGGTGTAAGTCCAAATCAGCTTGAAGCAGTTAGCTATGGTAAAGAAATGCCAATCAATGCGGGTCATGATGAAAATGCATGGAAAGAAAACCGCCGCGTAGAAATTAACTACGAAGCTGTTCCTCCGCTGCTTAAATAAGACTTGAAAAAGTCTGAGCTAAAAAAAGCACTCATTGATGAGTGCTTTTTTGATTTAACCTGTATCATTTAATTTATATCGTTTCATTTGCACCGTTCTATTCAACGTTCTTTGCTTTAACTCAATTTAGCCCTTTAACTCAGGATAAATTCAGTTAGTTGCTTTAGAACTTTAAGAAAATATCCAATTAAAAATGCAAATGAACGACTTTTAAAACGAGATCCTTAGCTTTACCAACTAGAAAATTAGCTTAACAATCCAAATCATTACGCTTCTGCTTCTGGATGTTCAGCATTTTCTTTTTCTGTTTGCATCGACTCAATGAGGTCATGTTTATTGAACTTTTTATACTCTGCTTTTGCTTCGTAACTGCTCCATGCAGCTTTTACGGTATCCGCAGAAATATCGTCTAAATTCAATCCCTCAGTTGCAGTCGGAGTCGCATCAAATTTTTGTGTGGTCATGTTGTGCTCCCTGTCTTTCGATTTATACATTAGATTCAACATAGCATGTTATTCAGGACTTGCAAGGGTAAAATCACGACAAATAGTCTAGTTTAATTTTTCTTTTCCTTCGTTCTCATCTAAAATGTTGCACAATCACATTTTTATCATTTTTGATAAATTAATATTTGGAGTTTTCCGGTTATGTCAAATCTCACCCTTTCCCAATTTCTACAACAACAAAGTGGTAATCTTACTCCTGCATTAGCACAAGTTATTGAAACAATTGGTAATACATGCAAAGACATCGACCTTCTTTTACAAAAAGGTGCTTTGGCTGGTGTATTGGGTAGCGCGCAACACGAAAACGTTCAAGGTGAAGAACAAAAGAAACTTGATGTCATTTCAAATGATTACCTCATCGATGCATTAAAAGTTCATCCACATGTCGGTGGTTTGGCATCTGAAGAATTAGATGAATTCACACCAGCTCAAGAAAATGGCGATTATCTTGTTTTGTTCGACCCATTAGATGGTTCAAGCAACATCGATATCAACATGTGTGTTGGCACAATTTTCTCAATTCTTCCTGCAAAAAATGCGGTAACGCAAGCTGAAGATTTCATGCAAGCGGGTGTGAATCAAGCGGCTGCAGGTTATGTACTGTATGGTCCATCAACAATGATGGCTCTAACTGTCGGTGCTGGCGTAGTCTTCTTTACTTTTGATCCAGAAAGCAAAGAATTTTTATTAACTAAAGATGCGATTGCGGTTGCAGCAGACACTAAAGAATATGCAATTAATGCATCGAACCAACGTCACTGGGAAGAACCTGTAAAACGTTATATCGACGAACTTCTTGCAGGTAAAACTGGCCCGCGTGAAAAAGACTTCAATATGCGTTGGGTCGCATGTATGGTGGGTGATATTCATCGTATTCTTTGCCGTAGCGGTATCTTCATGTATCCATACGACTTCAAAGATCCGAAAAAAGCAGGCCGTCTACGTTTAATGTACGAAGCAAACCCAATGAGTATGTTGATGGAACAAGCTGGCGGTGCTTCTACAACAGGCCGTGTCCGCATTCTAGACATCCAACCAACAGAACTTCATCAACGTGTTCCTGTGATTATTGGTTCTAAAAACGAAGTTGACCTAGTTACGTCATACCATAATTAATTTCTTATAACGAAAGTCAGTATTTTTTGCTGACTTTCGTGGATATCTCCCTCATGGCTCTGATTTATCTCGAATCAAAAGACAACCCTAAAATTAAACACCTCCGTGGCTTAATCGAACAAAATGCCTACCGTAAAAAACAAGGTCAAACTGTTTTGGAAGGCACACACTTGGTGTTGTCATGGTTAGACTCAAAACGTCCAATCAAATCGATTTTCACCACTGAACAAGCAATTAACCATGCTGATTTCGACCGCATTGCGGAACAATATCAAGGTGCGGTGTTCATTCTAAGTGAATCTTTATACAAAGATATCAGTACACTTGGAACATCTATTGCTTGCTTAGCAATTGTGGATTTACCAAGTTCAAGTGAAGCGCTTAACTTCAGTGAAGACACCTTAATTTTAGACAATATTCAAGACCCCGGTAATGTAGGCACCCTACTCCGTTCTGCTGCCGCGGCGGGTATTGAGCAAGTTGTTTGTACCAAAGGCTCTGCATCGCTCTGGTCACCGCGTGTATTACGCGCAGGTATGGGCGCACATTTTTCATTAAATACCTTTGAAAATATTGCCCTTGAAGATATTTTGACTAAATTCAAAATTCCAGTGTATGCAACAAGCTCACATCAGTCTGAAAACCTATATAGCAAAAATTTACGCAAACAATGTGTGTGGATTTTAGGCAATGAAGGTCAAGGTGTTTCTGAGTATGCATTACAACATGCAGAAGCCGTTGCGATTCCTCAACCGGGTGGTCAAGAATCGTTAAACGTAGCCATTGCTGGCTCGATCTGTTTTTTTGAAATGGTACGTCAGCGTCAGTAAAATCGTTATTTTATTGTATTTAGCGCTTAAGCCTGAAAAAAATAGACTACACTAGAAAAAATAATAATTCTTTTTGTCAACCTAACCGTTATTTCCATCGTTATTTGTATATGAATATGGAAATAATGGTGGGTATCCGATGACAGGATTTTCCATCTCTATGGATTTAGCACCCAAAAAGTCCGAGACGCAAGACAGCAGTGTTTTAAAAAGCACGGCTGAGTCTCGCCTGAAAAACTTCATGAATGAAGTGACGGGGCGTGCTTTAGTAATGATGGAAAGTGCAACGCACGGTCAACATGGCATTGCCATGGACTTAGTGCAAGAAGCCTTTATTTCCTTACATAAAGCCTATGCTGAAAAGTCCACAGAGGAATGGTATCCCCTGTTTTACACCATTTTAAATAACAAGCTGCAAGACTGGCGTCGAAAAGAAGCACGTCGTTCACAGCCGTTTTCCCTATTTAGAAAAGTCAGCCTAGATGACGACGATGTCGAGATACAGGATGTGGTAGATGAAACTACACCAAACCCTTTCGACTTTCTGGATCAGGCTGTCACTGCAGAGGAAATACAAGATGCTATCGCAGAACTTCCAGTCCGCCAGCAACAAGCATTTATGTTGCGAGCTTGGGAAGGCTTTGATACGCATACAACTGCAGAAATTATGAATTGTTCCGAAGGCAGTGTGAAAACACATTACCACCGTGCCATTCAAGGTTTACGTACCGCTTTGGCACATTTGAATCCACATATGGGAGGATCATCCGAATGAAACAAGATGATTTCTTAAAGCAAGTAACTTCCAAACTTGATGGACTCGCACAGCACCATAAAGACAAAGCAACTGTCATGAATAACGTGCTTGAAGATATTCATCAGCGCGAAACTTCACGTTATGGTTTCTGGAAAATGTCTGGCTTTGCACTTGCAGCAGCAATTGCAGGTTTTGTCATTTTACCGAATGCGACTGTACTGGATGACAAACCACAAAATCAGGTGATTTCAACCCCTAAGCTCTCCCCTCAAATGGTAGAAGATCTTGAAATGTTGATGGTTCTGGGTGAGGACAAAGTTCCACATGGCAGCTAAAAAATTAGCAATTGCATTCTGTGCTTTTAGTTTTTTGCAAACCAGTTTTGCTGGCTTTGATCGCTTTTGGATATTTTCAAAAGATGCAGATACTCAAGTCAATGAAACTTGGGATTCGCTATCTGAAGCAGAACAACAGGCTTTAATTAAAAAGTATCAGGCACTCAAAGAGATTCCTGCAGATCAACGTGTCAGCTTGCAACAGCGCATGGATTGGTTCACTCAACTTCCAGATAGTGAAAAGCAACGTATGCGCGAAACTTGGCAAAAAATGAGTACTTTAGAACGTAAAGAACTCGCGACACGTATGCAAAAAGCTAGTCCTGATGAACGACCTGCTATTCGCGATGAGTATATCAACAAATATTTACAGCCTATCGCTGTCGCTCACTAATCTAAAACAGCAGCATGTTGCGAAAATCAAATCAATTAAATTAGTTAAGCCATGAAAAGCCTCTTATCGAGGCTTTTTTATTGTATTACTTGCTCAACCGACGTTGACGATACATACCTAAACCAATCAGTGTCAACAGCCCAAATAATCCCATCGAACCACCGCCGCTAGAAGAAGAGTTGGTGTTTTTCGCTGTATTCTTAAGGGTCAGAATTGCATTACTTGAGGCAATACCATCACTATCAATAACGCTATATTCAACAGGATAGTCAAACTGACTAAAGCCATTTTTTACAGAGAAGGTGATTTTGCCACCGTAGCAGGTTTCCTTTAAATAACTTGCTGGACAGCTACCACTATACTCAGCTTCAAAGTTTAAACCTGCTGGGATTTTCGTAAAACGAATTGGAATAATTTGGCCTTCTTCATTTTTATGCCATACCGATTTACCCGCTGGCATAGATGCAACTGGACCATCACCATCATCATTAGCATTTTCTAATAAATTATTGACTGTAACAGACAAATTATTTGACGGACTAATCGTATATTGGGCAGCTTTGGCCACTGGGGTCATATTTTTAAAGGCCACACGTACTACACCAGAGGATTCCGCCTGACTCCCTGTCTTTTGTTTTAGCGTATATTTACAAAAACCGTATTCGGTAGGTGCTGTTGTTGCCCCACTGGTGCGATAAATAACGATTTGTTTTATTCCCGCATCCCAATCACAGTGCAGGTCATGCGGTGGATTACCTACGATACTTGCTTCGCCTGTACTAGACACCGTAATTTCACTACCGATGCCGATTGGTGAAGTCTTCACGGTATAGTTGTCAGCATTTAAGGCAATTTGTCGTGTTTCAGCACTACCATTCACAGACTCTTCTTGAGGTAATGATGCCGGGAACGGATCAAAATAAACCGCACGATATTTAAGGTTATTTTTTAATGCACTTAATACCGCTTCGTACTTTGTTAAATCATCCTGATTGGCAACTTTGTATTCTGCATAATCAGGATCATCGATATCCTTTTTCAAAGCATCAATTGTATTTTGATACTTATCTTGCAGAGCTGTTAAAGACTCATTGGTAATATCTGCCATATCTGCTGCGGTTAAATTCATTAACTCAACCGAACCAATATCACATGTGTTTCTTTGCGTAGGTGATAACTGTAAAGTACCATCTGTGATCCGCAAAATACCCCGTTGATCCGCATCACTACAACCTTCTAAGCCAAGATTGATCAAGTCAAAACCGCTGCCGATTGCTTTCGGGTAATACAAAGGTAAATACAAGTTATAAGCAGATTTTGTTTGTAGGGCGCTTAATAAAGTGCCCATAGCATAGCTACTTACGTCATGGTTTTGCAGAAAGCTTTCCGTACTATTCAGCACACTTTCGGGTAAATCACACTGTGCGGCTGCCAGTTCAAAAGCGTTATTACTTGCAACAAATTTTTGACTATTATCAGGTACAGCGTTATTGAGATAACGACAAGATTTACCACCAGTATTGTAGGCCAATACATTGAAATACCAAGCCTTTGTACCATTGTTATCATAATAATAGGTACTAGCCGCATTGTTCTCGACTATTGTATTACTGGTTAAAACGAAGCTAGAAAAAGCACTTAAACGTTCCGTTCCCTGAGAAATGGCACGGATAATACTACCCGTATTTGGATTTGCTTGGTTTTTTGCAATCGTATTTGCTGTCAGTTCAACTTTGGCATTTCCACAGAAGTCCATCACACTATTGCTCGTCGATGAACCATTTTGAATAATACTGCTTTGCTGGAACACAATTTCAGGCTGGGTATCCCCCAAGTTGCCGATACAGTCCATAGCTACCACACTACCTTTAGGTGCGACGTTACCCTGAACTAAACTGCTCACCAATAATGTTTTTTTCGACATATTATGCGCAACGGAGTAGATCGCACCGCCAGCAACTTTGGCCTGAGAGTTTTCTATTGCACCATTATTTAAGGTAAATGCTCCCCCTAAATACAAGGCACCACCACGGTCTTCTGCCATCCCGCCAGTAAGGCGTACATTATTGACGATAAAGTTGGCTTCTGAGCGTGAAGTATTAAAAATACGCGATTTGCCTTGGGCATTAATCGTCGTTCTAATATCTTCATAGGCAGGAAATTTCTGCGTCAGTAAATTTTTTGAATCATAGTTAAAGCGACTTTTCCCCTCTATCACGATCTGATTTAGAGGAACTAACTCACCTTTGGTCAGAAGATATTCACCTGCTTCAAGTTGAATATAATCGGTCTGCCCATTATTTGGATTACCGACATTACATCCACCAAAAGATTTGTTTTTACGTGCAGTTTCAATCGCTTCACGTAAAGAACATTGATTGAGATTTTCACCATTTTCATCATCAAAGGTCGTAACTTTGATGATGTTACTTGTCGCTGCCATAGATGACATAGCCGCAAGGACCATGACCGCCAGCAATCCTTTTTTATAATTTTTCATGTGCTGTCCTTAATTCTATCCAGACTATTTTTTAAAGCGACGAAATCCAACTAAGCCAAGCAGCGCAAAAATACTCGCCCAGCCTAGAGCACCACCCGAAGTTTTAACGGTTTTACTTTCCATTTCATTGTTTGGTTCTTGGAAAATACGCACTTCTGCAGCTAAATAATTTTTTGCCGAAGTATTAAAACGGGTTGAAGACGTCACCACACGCAATTCAAAAATATCTGCGCCATGCCAATTTCCATTTGGCGTGTATTCAAAATCACCATTCAAATTCAGTGTGAATTTACCTTTAGATTCGGTGCTTTGTACAGTTATTGGGCAACCATCTTGCCATGGCTCACCCGTTGGATTTGCCATACCCATCACTTTTGTACATTCTTCTTTTGGAATTAAATCACTGTCACCTAATGCATCTAAAATATTAAACTTGGCCACTTCACCTGTACGAATGTCTTTACCTAATCGAGGCATGCTCACAGGAACCACAATTTCGATAGCCCCACGATCACACCAAACATCATCCAAATTACGATTTTTTCCACGCTGATCAGAAGACTCACAATACACATGATGCTCATTGCCATCTGCTGTGGTCTTCCCCTTATTTAATATCGAGCTTGAGAAAATCGTTTCGTAATCTAATAAAATACGAGGACGTAAATAACCAATAAATGCGTTATTTGCTGTGGTAAATGGACAGAAAAGTGCATTACGATCTTCTGTTAAGGTTTTACAGCTACCTTCATCTTCACCCGCAATTAAACTCGTCCCAGACCATACATCATTTAAATTTGCAGCAGGCCCAACAGGACAACTCGCAGCCACTAAGTTGTTATAAAAAACAGATTGGTCTGTTCCTGAGTTCACGACTTTACAATCTTGAGCGGTACCACTGAGCGCATTACCAATCACCACACTATTGGCTAAATAAGCATGCTCAGAGGTACTATTTAGTTCGATACCGCCACTGTTCTTCAGTACTGTAATATTATTGAGTGCTAAACCATCACGTAAGTTGACAGCAAAACCTTTGTTTTTGAAAAAAGTACTATTGGCAATGATATTTTGAGGGTTACTGAACACCAACTTGCTGATGTCTGCGAGCCCATTTTGATTGTAAACAATCGCTCGACCAGAAGTGCTTTCATTATTTTTGAACAAAGATGTATAGATTTCATAAGCCGGTGCTTCTGAGTAAATTGCACCCCCATCTACCGCTTTGTTGTTTTGAAAAATCGTGGTTCGTATATATAGACGGCTTGCTACAGCTGCGCCATCTTCTGAAAATCCAACATTGTAGATTGCACCACCAAGTCGTGCATAGCCATCTTCAAACTTTACATTTTCAAGTGTAAGTTTTTCATTATTAAAAATGATGCCGCCTTTATCAGCACATTGATCTTGCTTACATCCTTTAAATGAAATTTCTTTAAAATTGATCGCAAGTAGTTCTTTTTCGCCATCATTAATATTAAAAATTTGATCCTTACCCGTCATTTCAATGACGGCATTATTAAGACCGAGTACGACATCTTCATTGACGTTACTGCCATACGCCGTTTTCAGATTCAGTTCTGCTTTAATATCAATTTTTTTAGTGAGTTTATAAACTTCATTTTTTTTCAGAGAAATTGAGGCATAGGCGTCTTTACCCCCGCAACCATTATATCCGGCTTCTGGCATACCATTATTGATATATTCTATGGCTTCACGAAGTGAACATTCCTTGTCATCCTTTACAACATCTTCAGTGGTTGTAACGATAATTTCTGCGCTAAATGCATGACCTGCCATGAGAAGCATGCCAATGCCTATGCTCTGTTTGAGCATATCCATCTCCTTAAATATTTTTTATCTTTTTATTCTTAAGTTGCACAATCCTTGCAACATTAAAATATTTTTATGTACTTTGTCACAGCTTGAGTAATTACTCAAGAATTTTTATTGCTTACCGATATTCATCAATTAGGGCAAAAATCTGTCTTAAATTGGCATGACTCAATTTGACTTTTTCACCTTTTAACATCTGAATAAGTTGTTCTAAAGAGCGAAGTAAAATAGACGCCTGATGCGGCCCATGTGCCAACAAATAATCCACAATTTGTTGATCCATATGGATGCCACGTCGCGCTAAAACAGAGTTAACGAGCGCTTGACGGTCTGCGTATAAGCTACCATTCGGCACTTTCACACTAACAGCCTGAGTTAATCGAGACTGTAGGTCTGGCAGTTCAAGTTTGAGTTCAATTGGCGCCAGTCGAGATGAAAAGACCAATTGACCACCTTCTTCGTTATTATAGTTAATCAGGTGAAAAACGGCTTTTTGCCAATGTGGAACTCCACTGATGGCTTCAATATCATCTAAAGCCACCAAGTCATAGCGATCTAGTGAAGTAATCGCTTCAGTGGGCGCATCGAGCAATTCAAGCAATGAAACTTGAATTGCTGATTTGCCAATTTCTAAATATGAATCACATATTGCAGACAGTAAATGGCTTTTTCCTGTGCCAGCTCCGCCATAGATATAGAAACGATTCATTAATCCTGCATGTAATTGACGTACACCATCGATTACATGTCCCCAACTCGGCCCAGAAAAATCACTAATTCGGGCATCGAGCTGAGGTTCTATATCTAACTGCAATTGACGCATATCTATATTTTGGCCTTATCAATCTTTATGTTCTGATCGTTCAATGTTACTCGAAATTTCAGGATCTTGCAGCGAATTTGCAGACTGATTTTTGAGCTCTATATCGACAGCAATTTGATTGGTTTCTACGCTTAATGTGCCAATTTCAGCATCATTCACCACGAGTACATCATTTCGGTATAAATTACTTTTCTCATAATTTTCACGCGCATGACGTAATAACACCACAATAATCGCTGCGACTGGTAATGCAATGAGCATTCCGAGCAGTCCTGCCAATTGTGCGCCTGCAAGCACCGCAAAAACTACGGCTACTGGAGACAAACCAATTTTGTCGCCCAGTAAGAACGGCTGTAGGATATAGCCTTCTATCGCCTGTCCCACCATGAAGACAACCAGCACTAAGGCCAAATGCACCCAATCCAAACCGAATTGGAATAGACATGCCACAACTGCCGAAATAATACCGACTGCAAAACCCAAGTACGGAATAATGCTGGCTAAACCCGCAATCATCCCAATGATGATGCCGACCTCAATACCCACCAATTGAAGTCCAACCGCATATACAACGCCCAACAAGAACATCACCAAGAACTGGCCTTTTACAAATGCGCCTAGAACTTCATGACATTCGCCTACGATGGTTAATGTGCTTTTTTCGTATTTGCGTGGAATAAGTCGACGCATGTTTTCTAACATACGCTCCCAATCTAATAAGAAATAGAAAGCTATGATTGGAATTAAGACAATCGTGCCACCAATCTGTATGAAATTCAGACCCGATTGTGCCACTTTTAACAACATGGCTTGGATACTGTCTGCACTATAGTTGGTTTGAATATACTCCATGATCGCTGCTGACATTTGCTCTGTATCAATTTCCATCGGTACAAGATTAAATGTCTCTGATAACCACGGCAGGAATGTATAGTTGACCCAATGAATATTGCTTGGAATATTGTTTTTCGCATACATCAACTGTTCCCATACCAGTGGTACGAGGAACCACATTGCAAGGAATATAGCGACACCAATTCCAATAAAGACCAAACTGATAGATAACCAGCGCGGCAAGCCAATATTATGTAATTTATCGACTAAAGGGCTAAATAAATATGCAATTAGAAATGCGCCGATAAAAGGAACAACTACAGGCTTTAATAAGTATAAAACCCATATGATCAATGCTATCCCAGCAAGAATAAATATTCGGCGCAAGGTGCGATCACCCATATAAAGTCACCTTTTTTCAATGTAATCGTTATAGAAAGGAAAATATTTTAATAAAGATAACATTTTAGTGCGAAATAGCATAAGAGTTTTGCATATTCAGGTTATAATCCCCGCGCGAATGCGGAGACTTCATTATGAGCAACTCAACTTCTACCCCAAACACTGGTTTAAGCTACAAAGATGCAGGTGTCGACATTGAAGCGGGCGACGCGTTAGTCGATCGTATCAAATCTGTCGCGAAACGTACTGCACGTCCTGAAGTAATGGGCGGCCTAGGCGGCTTCGGCGCTCTTTGTAAAATTCCTAAAGGTTATGAAGAACCTGTTCTCGTATCTGGCACAGATGGTGTTGGTACAAAATTGCGTTTAGCATTGAATTTGAACCGTCATGACACAATTGGTCAAGACTTGGTTGCAATGTGCGTAAACGATCTTCTTGTATGTGGTGCTGAACCACTGTTCTTCCTTGACTACTATGCAACTGGCCACCTCAACGTCGACGTTGCAGCAAATGTTGTGACTGGTATCGGTGCGGGTTGTGAACTTGCAGGTTGTGCATTGGTTGGCGGTGAAACTGCTGAAATGCCAGGTATGTATGAAGGCGAAGACTATGACCTTGCAGGTTTCTGCGTAGGTGTAGTTGAGCAAAGTAAAATTATTGATGGCTCTAAAGTTAAAGCGGGTGACGTTTTAGTTGGTGTTGCATCTTCTGGCGCACACTCAAACGGTTACTCACTTCTTCGTAAAATTTTAGATGTGAAAAACGTTGACCTTACTCAAATCGTTGATGGTCGTCCACTTGCAGATACAGCAATGGAACCAACACGTATTTATGTAAAACCAATTCTTCAGTTATTGAAAGAAGTGGATGTACACGCTATGGCGCACATCACAGGCGGCGGTTTACCGGGTAACTTACCTCGCGTACTGCCAAATGGTGCTCAAGCGGTAGTCAATGAAGCATCTTGGGAATGGCCAGAATTGTTCAAACTACTTCAAAAAGAAGGTGGTGTTGAACAATTTGAAATGTACCGCACATTTAACTGTGGCGTAGGTATGGTTCTCGTGGTTGATGCAGCAGATGCTGACAAAACTGTTGAATTACTCAATAGCCTTGGCGAAAAAGCATTCACAATGGGTCACATTGCAGATAATGCTGAATCTGTTGAAGGCGCTGACGAAAAAATCCGTGTAGTTTTCGCATAAGCAACGTTCATGATTAAAATTGCTGTACTTGTTTCAGGCAGCGGATCTAACCTGCAAGCCCTGATCGATGCCAATCTATCAGGTCAAATCGTTGGGGTGATTTCCAATAGACCTGACGCTTTTGCACTGCAACGTGCAAGAAAAGCAAAGATTGCAACTGCAGTCATTGAACATAAGCAATATCCAAGTCGTGAAGCTTTTGATGATGTGATGCATCAACAACTGCTCGACTGGGATGTTGATTTGGTCATTTTGGCAGGCTTTATGCGCATTTTAAGCGCAAAATTTGTCAAAGCATGGGAAGGAAAAATGATTAACATCCACCCTTCTCTGCTGCCAAATTATAAAGGAATGCATACTCATCAACGTGTGTTAAACACCGGTGATGTCTTCCATGGCTGTACAGTTCACTATGTGACTGCAGAGCTGGATGCTGGTCAAGCGCTTGCTCAAGGCGTACTTAAAGTCAATGTGCATGATCATGCAGAAAGTCTGGCAGATCGGGTTCACGTGCTTGAGCATGTGATTTACCCTCAAGTGGCAGAATGGATTTGTAATGGCACCATTCAACACACTGAAAACGGTGTTTTATATCGTGGCGAGCCTTTGCAGCAACCTGTTCAATTCTGTAAGTTCTAAGCAACTGTATAATTTAACAATCAACGCATCTTAGGGTGCGTTTTGTTTTTCAGTGCCAAATAAAACTCTATTTATTACTAAAATCTAAAATCTAAAATCTAAAATCTAAAATCTAAAATCTAAAATCTAAAATCTAAAATCCATTTTTGCAGAATGTTCAACTTTATGATCAATATGTAGTTTTTATTTAAATTAAAGCTTTTAGCATCATTAAAATAATAAGCTTATATTGCAATTATTAAACCTTATAAATCTAGAAATATTACATCCTTCAAAAAAAAGTGGAGAAAATCACATGTTAAAATCCATCACACTGGCGACTTGTGCATGTATAACACTGGGTATGATTGGTTGTGCTACGACATCAAATCCGGCTACTGATCGTAATTTAGATAAATTACAAAACAAAAATTGGGTTGCGAGTGAAATTCAAGGCGTTAAGCTTGAAGCTGACCCTAACAATTCGAACGTACCCACCATCACTTTCGACGATACTCGTGTAAGTGGTTCTGATGGTTGTAATCGATTCATGGGCGGTTACGCTGTGCAAAAAACAAAAATCCAATTTTCAAACCTTGCTACAACACAAAGAGCGTGTTTGACTGCGACAAATATTCCTCAACATTTTTCGCAGGCATTGAGCCAAGTTACTCATTATGATGCCTCTAAAGATCATTTGAAATTTTTAGATGCCAACAACAAAGTTGTTTTACAATTTGAAAATGCGAAATAAATCTCAAAAGTAGAAAGTAGAATGTTTCATTCATAAAAAAAGCACTCTATAGAGTGCTTTTTTTGTGTTGTCGTTTTTAAGGTTCAATGATGACGCTTAGACAATTTAAGTAAATTTTTGATCAATTCAACAGTTTCCACAGGATGTTCCAAGGGAAACATATGACTCCCCGCAGCAACTTTAAATGGAATCCCAAATTTTTTCTCAACCTTTTGTGGAAAGTGACGTGCCAAAAATGGCCCCTGCTCTGCAATTAACTGCTGCACAGGCACTTGTGGTTGAGTCTGAGGTAACCACCACAGTGAAGGATTGGTTCGAAAAATATGAACCTCATCATCACGTGAAATCGTTAATTCCACCCCACCACGCAGTTTATCGTCCATCAATGCATAATCAATATAAGCTTGATAACAGTCTGGATCGAAATCTTTATAAAAACCTTTCGGCCTTAAAAGCTCCGCTGCTTGTTCACGACTGTCCCAATGATCACGACGACGCTTCGACAATCCTGCTGGGGACATTTTATCGAGGACTTTAAGTTTGAGGAGTTTTGCGATGTGCAAAGCAAAAGACTCTTTCCCCATGATCATAGGCGGATCAATCATTAAAACTTGTTCAAACAATTCTGGGCGTTGTAAAGCAGCCTGAAATGTTAAAACCGAACCTAATGAATGACCTAATCCAATCACCTTACGACCATTGGCCTGACGTACAATACTGTCAATGACTTGCTGTGTTAAGCTTTTCCAATGGTTATCGATTGGGTAACGCTTATCTGGCCCAAGTAACGGCACATAGATCACATCATATTCATCACTCAGTAAATCAAACAATTTTTGATAAACCCGTGATGGCACGCCATTGGCGTGCGCAAAATGAATTAACGGTTTCATTGTAACTTCGTGCTGTTTTCAGATTGAACCTGTTGTGACAATGCACTTGCCAAACCTTGACCAAACGAGCTTCCCATACGACCTAGTACAGAATCAAATGGACTATTTTCAATGGTATAGTTCACGGCTTTTTCAGTTTTCAATTCACGTTTCAGGCTATTTAAACTACCTGTACGGTCAGCAATACCCAGCTTCACAGCCTGATCACCTGTCCAAAATAAACCTGAGAAAATAGCCGGATCATTTGATTTTAATTTCTTACCGCGACCTTCTTTCACGGCATTAATGAAATGCGCATGAACGTTATCGAGTACACCTTGAACATGTGCTTTTTGTGCAGCATCGACAGGTTGAGTCATGGATAAAATCGCTTTGTTCTCACCCGAAGTCATGGTGCGATCTTCTACACCGAACTTTTGCATCAAACCACTAACGCCATAGTTCGGCATGATCACGCCAATTGAACCCACTAAACTTGAAGGATTGACAATAATTTCATCTGCCGCAGACGCTATATAGTACGCACCTGAAGCGCCAGTATCACCAATAATGGCATACAGTTTTTTATCGGTATGGGCTTTTTTCAAGTACTGAATTTCTTGCCAGATTTCATCAGACTGAACAGGTGAACCACCCGGTGAATTAATATTTAAAACAACCGCTTTGCTTTGTTTATTTTCATAAGCTTTTTTCAAAGCTTTGATGGTATTTGCGCTGTTTACACTTTGCTTGTCCGCTGCAATGGTCCCAATGATATCAACCACGGCAATATGTGAACCCGCTGTTGCTGCAGGATCTGATGATGACATGCTGCAACTTTTTGCCATCGCAATGATAATAAATAGCAAATAAGCAAAGGTTAAAAATTTAAAAAATATACCCCATCTACGCGCTCTACGTTGTTCCTCAACGGAAGAAAGCACGGCTTTTTCTAATATTTTCCATTCATTTCCAGTTGGCTGCTGGATATTGTTTGAAGAACTTTGCTGTTTTTCTTCAGGTTTTGGTGGCCATTCGGACATAAAAAAAACCTAGTTAATCGTTAATTTGTAGTCATTATATACACGCTAATCGCTATAACTGTCTAATCAATTCATTTTCCCCTATAATTATTTTAAATTTTCTTTCATTTGTATCAGACTTAAACAAGATGACCGACCAAAATTCACAGGACACCACATATCACCTGTTAAAATTTATCAGCCGTCAACCTATTCAAATTTCAAGATTAATTGCAAAAGGTTTGGCTGGGTTAGTCAATGTTTTAAAAATCTCTAAAACCTACTCTACGATTCAACGCAATCTCAAAATTGCATTGCCTGAATTATCAGAGTCAGTTCGCATTCAACTCACCAAACAAGCGATTCGAAACGAACTTTGTTCTTATTTTGAATTTTTCAACATTTGGGGTGCAAGTACTGAAAAAAATATTCAACGAATTCATCACGTACATGGCGCTGAATATTTACATGATGCGCTAGACTTACAAAAAGGCGTTGTCCTCGTGGTACCACATTTTGGCACATGGGAAATCATGAATGCGTGGATTGCACAGTACACCCAAATGACCATCATGTACAAGCCAGTGAAAAGCGAATCTGCCAACAACTTTGTCCGTGCTGCACGAAGCCGCGAGCAAGCAACACTGGTTCCTACGGATGAATCTGGTGTTCGTCAAATTTTCAAAGCATTAAAACAAGGTGGGACGACAGTGATTTTGCCAGACCATACGCCCAATGCAGGCGGTGAAATGATTCCTTATTTTGGCATCCCATTAAAAACCAGTAATTTAAGTGCCAAACTAATTCAAAAAACCAAAGCACGTGCGCTCTTACTGTACGCCATTCGTAATGATAATCATGGTTTTGATATGCATATCGAACCCATCGATGAGAGCATTTATGAAGGCAATGCAGATGATGGCTCGATGGTTATCTTTAAAGCAGTGGAAGATTTAATCCATCGTTACCCAGAGCATTATCACTGGAGCTATAAACGCTTTAAAGCCAATCCAAAATTGAGAAATCTATACAATATTAGTGATGAAGAGGCTGCTCAACGCATCCACGATATTCGTGAGGAATATCAACAACAGCAAACAATGACAGTGGCTGAATAACATCTTCACGCCTTGCCCTTGAGCGAGTTTCTCTATTCGGATTCTTTTGATAGGCTGCGATATAGATCAAGCCATTTATACTTTGTTCGCTCTTCGATCAACTCGATTTGCTGTTTATTTTGCTTGAAATGAATACTTCCACTTTGTGCGGTCTGTAAGAGTGGAATATCCAATTGTTTGAGTCGTGTTTGGGTCATCTTTGCAGGATGTCCATAACGATTAAATCGCCCCGCAGAAGCAATCGCCAACTTGGGCTTAAAATGGTTTAAAAACGCATAGGATGAACTGTGCCGACTACCATGGTGTCCAAGCACCAAGACATCGACTTTTAGGTCTGGATAATCACTTAACATTTGATATTCCGTCTCCCAACCCGCATCCCCCATCAATAGAAAATGTCGTGGGCCATTGACGCCTTTGACCGTGACATATAGAACACAAGAACGTTCATTGGCATTCCATTGAGCATTTGTCAGATCTTCAGGCTTTGGCGAGAGTATTTCAAAATATACTTGCTGATCCCAATTCCACTGCTGACCACGCTGACATAAGCGCTGTGGAGCTTGGTTTATGGTTTGTACCCGCTCATTACTTGAAAGCTGTCCAATATCAAGCTGTTGCTCCAATGAGAAAAAGCCACCACTATGGTCTTGATCTAAATGAGTCAATAACACCCGATCTAGTCGATGGACACCTTGCACACTCAAAAATGGCCGGATGATATTTTGCCCAACACTAAATTTATTTTCATCATAGTTTCCACCGAAGTCCACCATCATATGATGATCTACAGATCGGATGTAGATCGCCTGCCCTTGCCCCACATCTAAAATTGAAAGCTGAAAATTTGCTGAATTTCTCCATGGGATAAACAGAGCAAAAAAGGCAATGACCGCCCAATATTTTGGCAAGATTCCTTCAGGTAAAAATAAGATTACTATGGCGAGTATCAACAGTACGATCTGAGTGGACGTCAATGCGACATCTTGCATTTGTGGTGCAAAGAGTCGATCTAAGCCATAGAGAAATACATGTAACACTTCTAAACACAGATCATTGAATAAAAAGACCAAATGCGCCAAAGGTGTAGAAATATATGAAAGTGCCCCTCCGATGATATCTAAAGGAACCACCACAGCCCCTAACCACGGGATGGCGAATAAATTACTTAATGGGCTAATCCAAGTCACTTGCTTGAAAAAAATCACCATCAATGGAAATAAGGCGAAAAAGATTTTCCATTGTGATTCCACCATCAACCACAGTGAATACTTTAACTTTTGCCAAAAACTGGCTTCCGCTTGAGCCAGTAAATGCTTCCTTAAGGTTTGATAAATCCGCAGTAAAATAAAGCATGCGCCATAAGACAACCAAAATGCCGCGGATAAAATACTAAAGGGATCCACAAGCAATAATATAGCAGCACTAAAAACCAGCAATTGAAAAGGCTGAATGGTTTGCCGTAACAAAAGCATGCTACTTGCGACAAGGCAGATCGTCAGCGTTCTTAGCGCCGGTATTTCAAAGCCAGTAAAAGCACAATATAGAAGGACACAGAAGATAAAGGGCACGACCAATACATATTGTTTGGGCCATTTGAGATAGATTTTGGGACAATATTTTCGAATAGCTAACTGCATCGCCCAACAAAGCATACTGGCAAAAACAAGTACATGTGGACCAGATATCGCCAATAAATGACTCATCCCAAAGCGTTGAAATAATTCACTGGTGCCTTCAGTGAGTAAACTTTTATCACCTGTAAGCAGCGCTAACAGCAAGCCATGATTCTGCAGCGGTTGTTGGTATATAAACGCTCTTAAATATAAACGCTGCTTTTCGACTTTTATTTTGAACTGATGTAACACACCTTGATGTCGTTGATATTGCTGGCCATAACCCATCGCAGTCATATGTTGAGGTGGTATTAATTCCACCGACTTCACCTTTAAACTGGCATGTATATTTTGCTGTATGCTCCACCGTTCTTGATCAAATGCACCTTCTGTCACATAACTCTGCGTAGGCCGTAACTCACCATACATACGATAGTATTGTCCAGGGACCAACTGAATCGTCTGTTCATTATTTTGCAAAATTGAATTGGGTAAATACGCCATAAAATGTTGAATCTGCTGATTCACATTGAGCACTTCAATTTTTTGCTGAATTGCTTGGTCTTTGAGTTGGCTGATCTGTGGGATATACACAATAAACTCGCCTTGTCTGCTCTGATGTTCAACCAATGCCAAACGCTGATCGAGTTGAGTATTGGCGAAACTAAAGCCGAGAATTGCACCTATGCAAAGATTTGCACTGAGCTGTAAGATTTTCGAAAAGATACTTTTTAGTTTTGGTGAAATGTAGAGCTGTAGCACTAGCCAAATCAGGACAATAAAAAGCAACTGAGCTGTCGAGAGTTGTGGATTCCAAAACATGAACCCCATAAAAGAAATACCTAAAATCCAGCCAATACAAAAACTTTGTAACATGAGTCGTCATTATTTTTATTATGTGCTGGCAATAATAAAGCCCACCGCGGTGAGCTTCAATCAAACAATCTTAATCCACTAATTTTTTTTACAAAATCAATTTAGCGCTTAGTCATCTACCCATAAACCATCTTGCATATGCAAAATCGCATCAGCAGATTGAGCTAAATATTCATCATGGGTCACGATTAACATGGCCATGTTAAATTCTTTACGCAACTCAGATAGCAACTCAAAAATCTTTACTGCGGTTTTGCGGTCTAAGTTCCCTGTTGGCTCATCAGCCATCATCAACTTAGGTTTTGCTACCAATGCACGAGCCAAAGCCACACGTTGACGTTCACCGCCTGAAAGCTCACCAGGTTTGTGCGTCATACGATGCGAAAGTCCAACACGTTCCAACAGGTATTCAGCTTGCTGCTTGACTTCTTTGAAATTACTCGACTTACGTAACATTAATGGCATCGCCACATTTTCAAACGCGGTAAATTCAGGCAACAAGTGATGGAATTGGTACACAAAACCCAAATGCTCATTACGGATATATCCACGCTCTGCTTCACCTAAAGTGTCAAAGCGTTGACCATTAATCAACACTTGACCCGATGTTGGACGATCCAAGCCACCCAATACATGCAACAACGTACTTTTACCAGAGCCACTTGAACCAACAATTGAAACAAACTCACCTGCTTTGACTTGTAATGAAAGTCCGCGAATTACATCGACTGTAGACTTACCATCAGTAAAAGATTTGGTAATGTTTTGGGCATCTAAAACTAAATTACTCATAGCGTAGAGCCTCTGCAGGTTGAACTTTGGCTGCACGTAAAGCCGGATAAATAGTCGCGATAAAGCTAAGACCCAATGATAAGGACACAATCACCACAACATCTTGCCATCTTAAATAAGACGGTAAATAGTTGATGAAGTAAGCATCAAACATATTTAAGCCCAGTGTGGTATTCAACCAACCGACTAAATTACTAATACTCGATGCAGCAATAATCCCTAAAATTGCCCCAGACACCGTACCAATCACCCCGATCACTGTACCTTGCACCATGAAGATCCGTGTGATTGTAGCCGGTGAAGCGCCTAGTGTACGCAAAATGGCAATATCGGATTTTTTATCAGTGACCACCATCACCAATGAAGACACAATATTAAATGCTGCAACCAATACAATCAGGAACAGCAATAAACTTACCATTGCCTTTTCCATTTGAATCGCACTAAATAGGTTGCCGTGTGTATAAGTCCAATCTGAAGCATAGAAGTTTGCTGGTAGATCACGCACAATTTCTTGAGAGACTTGTGGTGCTGCAAAAATATCATCCAACTTCATACGGATGCCTTGTGCACCATCTGGCAGTCTTAATAAAGTTGACGCATCGTTCAGGGCCACATAGCCCATCATCGAATCAACCTCTGCACCAATACTGAAAATACCCACAATTTTAAATCGTTTAAAACGCGGAACGACCCCAGCCGGCGAAGGAGTTGCTTCGGGAAGCACCAAGGTCACACTGTCATTCAAGCCTAAACCTAAGGCATCTGTCATTTGCTTGCCAAGGACAATACCAAACTCACCTTTTTTCAGGTTATCGATACTGCCTTCCACCATATGGTCTTGGATAATTGATACCTTTTTTTCATACTGCGGTTCAATCCCACTGACCATAATGCCAGACACTTGACCTTGTGCCGTCAACATTCCCTGTAATTGGGTGAATGGTGCGACCCCTTGAACATGCTCATGTTGCTCAATTTTTTTTGCAAGTTCAGGCCAATTTGTTAAAATTTGTGTTGAAGAAACAGTGGCTTGAGGTATCATTCCTAAGACACGAGTTTTCAGCTCACGATCGAAACCATTCATCACAGATAAAACTGTAATAAGGACTGCCACACCAAGCGTGAGGCCGATCATGGATACCAGAGCAATAAAAGAAATAAAGTGGTTACTGCGCCGAGCGCGAGTGTATCTCAACCCTATATACAGCGAGATTGGTTTAAACATAACCATCTAGTCCGAGGTAATATATATTATGGAAAACTTACAGCATCAAAGCGTTCAAACTGAACGCCGTGTAATGTCGCGTATCGATGCTGCTTTGCGCATCAACTATCAGATTATCTCTGATGATGTTGCACTGAATGATCCTTACGATCCTAATTTTGTATTGCCGCGCTATTTTCTACTACTTGCTGAATTAGATCAATTTGATCATGCACTCAACTACGAATTAGAACAATTAGCTGAGAAAGATCAACAAATTGCTCGAATCTTATCCTTATTTAACCAAAAGTTAAACCTTATTACGGGTTCTTTATACGACGCAATTGTACAAAGCATGTTACCAGTGCCTGAGCATGTGAATTTTTCAGAGACCGGTCTGAGCTTTTTTAGCGAACGCGCGATTAAAGAAGGTACTTATATCCATGTGACCTTAAGCCACCCTGAAAATTTCTTCCATATTGCGGCAACTGCACAAGTGGTTTATAGCCGTGAAGAAGAAAGCAACTTGTACCGTACGGGTGCCTATTTTATCACGCTGCTCCCTCAAGACCGCGTCAAACTTGCAGAGTGTATCGCACTGACCCAAAACAAAGAGTGATTTTTAATCAATGTTTTAATTTGTGGGCGAGCTCTCTGTTCGCCCGAAAATCTTTATAAAAATAAACAAACAAGCCTGATAATAGAATCACAGCACCAAGTAAAACCATCAAGGTCAATTTTTCATCATTTAACAGTGCCCCGAACAACATCGCGAGCATCGGTGTGAGAACTGTTGTTAAAGATAAAGTTGCCGCCTTAATGTTTTGTACCAGTTTGAAATAACAAAACATCGCAATCAATGAAGCCATAATCACTGCATAAAATAAGCCAATGAGCGCTTTGGTCGAAGGCATCTGTGTAGGTGCATACTGCCAAATAAACGGTAGCATTGCAGCAGAAAATAGGGCTGAGATAAGAATCGAACCCGTGGCCTGAGACATAGGCTGTAATGGTGCATTGACTTTTTTCACCCAAAAAATCGACATGCAGTAGACGAAGACACTCATTAACATTAAGACAATACCAACAGGCTGTACGTGCTGATCACTGCCGCCTAAGCAAATAATGGCTAAACCACAGACGGCAATCAACATCCCCATCCATTGCAAGCGATGTAGATAGGTATGAAAGAAGAAACGACCGATCAGACCCGTCATAATTGGTGCTAAACCAAACATCAGGGCAATAATGCCTGAGCTGAGATAGGCTGTTGCCATATAGGTAAAAATCTGAGAACCAATAAAACTAAACGCCCCTGCCAAATAACTGTGCAGCGAGGTTTTATCCATCGGCAGTTTATGTTTAAAAATAAACAATAATGCGACAGCCAAGGGTAATGCGATAAAAAAGCGTAATGTCAGTGCCCAAAACGCATTGATATCACTGACACTCCAAACAATGGCAAGTGGCGTGGTCGACCAAATGAACACCAACAACGCATAGGTCGTCGCGAGGTTTGTTTTAGATGGCATGGTTTTACTTCTGTGCCGTTTTGCGTTTTTGCTTTTGAATGGTTTGATCTAAGCTACTGGAAAATTCGCGCTTATCACGTTCAGAAATCGGGGCTGGACCACCGGTTTGCACACCTGCGCCCCGTAATGTATCCATAAAGTCGCGCAAGTGTAGACGTGCTTTGACATTTGCTGTGGTATAAATCTCACCGCGTGGATGTATCGCTATACCGCCCAGCTCAATCACTTCAGCAGCAAGTGGAATATCCTGTGTCATTACGATGTCGTGCTCTTTCATGCGCTGAATAATTTCTTTATCCGCTGCATCTGCCCCGCTCATGACTTGAATCGAGTTAATCCGCACCGAAGGTGTTATCCCAACATTTTGATTGGCGACAAAAGTGACTTCTAACTGGTAACGATCAGAAGCCCGAATAATTACATCACGTAAAATGCGTGGTAACGCATCTGCATCCACCCATAATTTAAATGGCAGCACTGATTTTCCATTCACTTTTAAACATGACTCATAGTAACAAATCTACATGACAATTTGGGGATCTGCATCCGCTGAATGGATCTACATTTCTCTAATCATGAGAATCGAAAAGCTGCAAATTGACTCCAACTTGGGCTTATTTTCCAATGCTTTTACATTTAAATCCTACTGAAAACATTTTTTATGCATGATTTCATGATAAATATGACGTCGGTGACTTGAAAATTTCAAATAACCCTCGATTTATTAATTATGAAACCAACCCAATATCAATTGTGCATATGAAAAAACAAAATAGCCCTGAAATTATCACTATTGAAGATCAAACTTTTGGTAGTCATGTTGAACATTGGAATTTGCTTACAGGCAACCCGACAACGGATGTACCAGTTTGGCTGGGTCAGGCATTAGATGCACCCATTATGCCGATGGGCTTATGCGCACAAGAATCTGATATGGATCAAAGTACCTGGCTGATTCAAGGTCCATCACAAGCGTCGATTCAACTGTGCCAAGTGATTGCGGTAGAAAATAATAAACCTAAAGCGGTTAAAACTGCATTTCCAAGTTTTGATAGCCCATATAAAACCAAAGCCACCATTGAACGTATTATTACCTGTAAATCCAATACGCAAGCTGTGCTTTGCCTCGACTTAGGCGCAAATACCAGTGTGTATGCTTTTGATAGTTTATATAGCGTCAATCACGACCAATATGAAAAAGATGCAAGCTACAGTGTGCAACTCAATGCTTGGGCCTATGAACTTGAAGCTGTCGCTGAACATGAACAGCTCGTCGTTGACGATCCTGCATCGATAAAACATCATCGTGCTTTAAACGATATCTTGACAGCAAATAATGGTGTTGCCCCTGCAGACTTACACGAACAGATTAAAGCGTGGCAACCGAAGTCTGAAGATGACAAAGCACCAGTCACCGTCGATTTTTCTAAAATGGTTGCATACCTATATGGTGAAAACCTCGGACAAGAAGATGAAGCTTGGTTCCAAGGGCATATTGTTGGCAAAACTGCCATGCAATTTAAAGAGCAAGACTATACGCTGTATGATGTGACCTTAATCCACGAAGAAAACCAAGAAGCGGTGATTGTTCGTGTTGCAACACGAAATCCGGCGCATAAAGATTTCAATGTTGGGCAATATATTCGTGGCAATCTGTGGATACAAGCCAATATTTACGCGAAATCTGCCTAATTGGAATTCAAATCTAAGAAGAAAAAAACCACCAAAATATGGTGGTTTTTTTTATTACTTAAATTAGTATTTAACGTCAAACACTAAACTTCTTTCATAAATCAATTTTAAATCAATACTTAATTCACAAAAAATATTCCCTCTCCTTTTCAAGGATGAGCATAATTACGCGCAAGAAGGAGAGGATTTATATGAAAAATTTCCCTCATCTTAGAGGAAGAAGGGCTTTCAGTATTAATCTTGCTACGAATTAATGATCATTTTTTTGACTTATGAAAGCTATCTACTAGCGTGGACTAATTTCATCGAGTACACGCATGATTTCAGCTTTGGTTTTAAAGAAGCGACTAAATAAACTCGAAACTGAACCAATCATCGTGATGTGCCCAACACGTGGGATTTGAATCAACTGACTGTGGTTGCCTGAGGCTTTTAATCGACGATCTAAATCTTCACTATTGCTATAGCCAACGATATTGTCTTTGTCCGCAGTGAATAGATAATGCTTCACTTGATTATGCTCAACAAAATAATATGGCATCACTTGTTGATAAGGTACATTTTGATCAAAGGCATCTGCACAAATCGGATCACCTTTATAATCAAAATGATATGGCCCTGCCAATCCCACAATTGCACGAATATTCTCTTTCACTTGTAGCTGATAAGGCGTCGGATGATACAGTGCAGACATGACATTAAATGCCCCTGCCGAATGTCCCATTAACACCACATTTTCCACTTCAATCTGCAACTTATGCTGAGACTGCGTCAAATAGTTTAATGCAAGGCTAAGATCATCAATTGAAGCCGGAAAAATATATTCAGGTGCGAGATGGTAATTAATGACAGCAACATCGAAGCCTTCTTTGGCAAAAGCTTCACCAATGAATCCATAATCCTTTTTGTCACCATGCATCCACGCTCCACCATGTACAAACACGATGAGTGGACGTTGCTGACGAGGTGCTGACGTGCGATACAAATCTAGGCGATGGCGCGCTTTTAGACCATAAGGGATATTGTTTTGAACATGATATCCTTGTTTGGGTGTCAGTCGATTTAATGCATAACTGCCAAAATCATATAACCGAAAATTTCGATATAAAGATTTAGCCAAATCCATTTTTTGCTGAAGCCGCAGAGACCATTGATTCATATTTTACAGCATCATTTCCGACATTTTATTGAGCATTTGGATCGACAGCATCCGGATCTATCGCTACAGGCGTTTGTACTTCAGGTTGCACATTACCTACAGCAGGTGTGGTGTAACTTGAGTTAATTGAACGTGCCTGTGGATTTGGGTTCTGATCAATATTATCGATTAAAGTGATAATTCGCGTTACATTACCCACTTGTTGCAAGATTTGATTTAAGTCTGTGATTTCCGCACTGTTTAAACGGCCCATCACATAAAGAACAGCATCTTCAGTATGAATGTGTACTTTGCTGTCAGATACCACAGGCGCTTTCATAATCAAACCACGGGTATTCGCAGTGACCGCAGTATCTTGCATGATGGTGCTATAGCTGATCTGATTACCCACTGTAATATAGTTATGTACAGTTTTGACATCACTCATTGAACGGACATTTTCTTCTGCCAATTCTTTTAAATGATTATCTGGCACTTGCCCAGTCAATAAGACATTGCCATGAAAACTTTCAATATTGACACGTGACTGTTTAAAACGAGTATCTAATTTATATAAGTTAATTTTTGCTGTTCGAACAATGGAAGAGTCAATAAAAACTTGTCCCAATGAGCGTGCGCCGCTTTCAGTTCCTACAGGTGCTGATCCTGTTCCATTCGAAATAAAACTCGCACAGCCAGATAAACTTGCGACACAAAGCATCATTATTGCAATACGCTTAACCACTCAGCACGACTCCTCAAATTTCCACACGTATTTTTCTATGCGTTTACACAGTTTGTTTTATCAAAGATTAATCAACTCTTGATCAAAAGTAAAAGCATTTTCAATCCATTGCTGATGATACGGGTATTTAGAAAAGTCTTGCTGTAGTGTTTTTGCAAAGTGTTGATAAAAATCAAAACAAATTGCATCAAAGCGACAATAATAATTTTGAAAATGTGACTGTTCATTTAAAAAATGCAACGCAGTCTTCATCATCTTACGTTGTTTGTGAATAGAGATACTTTCAACGGCTTGAGCATAACGGGTATTCGAACGGGCTTTAACTTCGATAAATACCAATTCTTGACCACGTGCAACGATCAAATCAATTTCACCATAACGACTATGATAATTCTGTTGCACTTGTACATAGCCTTGCTGCTCAACCAAACGCAGCGCTTGCCGTTCTGCCCACTGCCCCAGATTCATCTGTCCCAAATTCATCTGCTCTAAGTTTAGCTGCATCGTTTCATCCCTAAAGTGAGATCGCCACGATGCCTTTTTTACTTCGCTCATAGCAGTGAGGAACACGCTGAATATTGTTTTGACTAATTTTGATTAGCCCTGTTCGTCCCTGAAACTCAATGCTTTTTAATTTCGGTTCTTGCAAATATTGTTTTGCGATATGCCATGTGTCCCCACCAAAAGCTAAAAGACGTTGATATGGCATATCTACTGGATTTTCCTCATAAGCTCGGATCAGGTCTGGCCAACGCGCATCATGTAAGGCAGGTGCATCACAAAATTTCAGCCCTACAGGAATGGGCTTAGTGGCTTCAATCGCATTGGCGACGCTATATAGTTTCGTTTTGGGTAGTTTTTTTTGACTGTTTAACCATTCATTATTGCCCAGCAACAGCACCCCTTGATTTTTGTCTAGCTTCGTTGGGAGTTGTTCAACCACTTGAATAGGTACTGAACTTTGGCTGATTAAGGACATGAGCAATAATTCATGTTCTGCCTCTGTTGCAGGCTGACGTAGAACAAGCACTTGCGCTAACTTGTCTTTTTCAAAGACTTTTTGAAGTGCTAAGGCATCATCACGTTTCGATAAACTGTACTGCCAAACATTGGGAATTTGGCTCGTCGTTTCATTTAAAGCCAACACGCGGACTTTAGGCTTTGCCTTTACAAGTGCTTCAACGTCTTGACGTGCTAAAGGGCCAATCACCAATTGAGTTTTTTTATTTACCTGTTGCTTCAATATCACTGCAATTTGCTTTTGATTTGAATCTACAAACTTAATGGGCACTTTGTAGTCTGATGATTGATATGCGCTATTGAAACCTTGCTTAATACTGGATGCGGCTCGCGCCATAGGACCAGATTCAGGTAGAATGACCAAGACGTCTGCCTGTGCAGCAGTAAACATACTGCTTAAAAGGCAAAGACCCAAAATTTTGTTCTTATTATCCAACATGGAGAAACCTATGAGTGCTCAGTTATTTGTTGTTGCAACTCCAATCGGGCACTTAGATGATATTAGTTATCGTGCAATTGAGGTATTGAAGTCGGTTAAAATTATTGCCGCCGAGGATACACGAACTTCAGCACAATTACTTAAACATTTTAGTATCAATACACCTTTAACCGCCTGCCACGACCATAACGAAAGCAACAAAATAGACCAGCTGATTGAACGCCTAGAAAAGGGTGAAAATATGGCGCTGATCAGTGATGCAGGCACACCATTGATCAGTGACCCCGGCTTTAAACTGGTTCGTGCTGCACAAGAAAAAAATATTCGTGTCATTCCTGTACCGGGTGCCTGTGCTGCCATTGCTGCTCTCAGTGCTGTCGGCCTACCCAGTGACCGTTTTAGTTTCGAAGGCTTTTTACCTTCTAAACAGTCACAACGTCTTCTAGCATTGGAAAAACTGAAAGACGAAACTCAAACCATGATTATTTATGAAGCGCCGCACCGTATTGTGGATTGCCTAAAAGATATGTCGAATGTCTTTGGTGCAGATCGTCCTGTGGGCTTTGCACGTGAAATTACCAAAACATTTGAAACTATTAAAAAAATGTCTTTGGGTGAATTGGTTCATTTTGTCGAATCTGATCACAATCAGCAAAAAGGCGAAATCGTTTTGGTGATTGGTGGTGCGACCGAAGAAAAAGACCTAGAGCAAGAAAAGTTAGACAAATTGCTAACACGTTTACTTCAAGATTTGTCCGTTAAAGCTGCCTCTCAGTTGGCTGCAGATTTAACTGGGATTAAAAAGAAAGTGGCCTATCAACGTGCTTTAGAGTTAACCCAAGCGAACGATTAAGCTTAATTTTTTTTATTTTTAATTTGAACCGCTTATGGGACCTACGGGTTCCATAAGCTATTCCTTACAATAATTTAAATAGAATGAAAAAAGTTGTTTATTACATGTCCATAAATCTGTCTGTCAAAAAACCGCTGGTGTTCATTCTCTTTAATCTGGTTTGGCTCACGGCCCTTGCATATATTATTTATACTGGCATTCAACCCTATCCGCACTATATTAGTGGCGAGCAAATGACGGCCGATCATAGCGCGATTGCGATGGTCTGTGGATATTGTTCCCTCTATTTTGTAGTCGGTAATTTACTGAAACTGAGCCAATTTTGGGATAGGCATCGTTATTGGGCTTATGTCGTTTTGAGTGCGGTATTACTTTTTCAATCTTTTGTCGCTGCTGTGGCGGCCATGCATGCACCGCCGTATATTGCTGCATTTATTATTAATTGTATGTTTTTGCTTTTACTGCATTTTGTGTTCTATCCTATTTACGCGATCAGTCGTAAATATATGAAGCCAAAGACGGCTTGAAGCGACTTCACATCTTATTAACGACTTAACTTCTTGAGCAAACATGCTACAGAGTTAAGAACTGAATGACATGCATCCTCGCACAAGCGAATGAAGCAAAAAAAAACACCACATGACGTGGTGTTTTTTCATTTTTAATCTTTTGCCGATTCGTCTGGAGGGACTTCGGTAATACGACCACCACGCGCTAAGAACGCAGCAACTTCATCTTCAAGCGCCTGACGTTGTTTTAGTTTTGCAGTCACTGTTAATGTTTCAGCTTCAGAGGTGTCACCATCAGAGGCAGAATCAGCTGCGTCACCTGCACCTTTTTCAGCTGCTTGTGCTTCATCTTCATCAACTACTGAATCTTCTGGATCATCATAATCGTTCATATCAGTCATTGTGTTCTCCCCGCGAATGACTTCTGTTTGCCAGCGAATGGCTGGTTTTAAATTAACAGAAATTTAGCAATCTCTGAGCATTTCGACTAGTACCCACAATCAAAAAATCGTATCTTTTTTAATCAAAATCGTAACCTTGTTTATACGACTGTCTAAAAAATATCAGACTTTGACCTAAGCTGCGTAGATTGTATCTTTTAAAATACTCAGACCATTGGCTTGAGCCATAAACGCATCTTTTAGAACAGTCTGATTTTCCACTTGTTTTAAACCAAAGTTTCGCGCCCACACCACAGGTGAAAAAGTGGTGGTTTCTAACCAACCAATCGCGGACATACTATGCATCATGGCATCGTTTTGCCCTTTACGACGGTGTTCATATCGCTTCAAACTTTGTTCATGTGCCCACACACCCCGTTTTTTATCGGTCAAAAGCACATCGCAAAGCACTGCTGCATCTAAACAACCAATATTCACGCCTTGTCCTGCAAGCGGATGAATCACATGGGCCGCATCACCAATCAACGCCAGACCATCATGCACATATTGCTGTGCTGCTCGCGCTTTCAATGGAAATTTAGCACGCGGTGTTGCTTCTAAGACCTCGCCGAGCATGTGATGGCTTTCTCGAGTGAGCAACGCAGTAAATTCCACATCGGATAAAGCGACATATTCATCGGCATAATCATCTGGTAAGGTCCACACAATGGATTGCCAATAACCGCTTTCTTCTTTTTTCAGACTCGCCATCGGCAAAAATGCCAAAGGCCCAGTTTCTAAGAAAATTTGACGCGCTACATGCTGATGCGGTTGGGCGGTTTTAATTGCACAGCTCACACCCGCCTGTTTATAGTCCAAGACATCTAGATCGATGAAAGCTTGTTCTCGGACAAATGAGTTTGCACCATCTGCTCCAATCACCAGTTTTGTTTTGAGCTGGGTACCATCTGCGAGGTGAATGATCCATACACCAACGCCACGCTCAACTCGACTTACCTTGACTTGGGTTCGGTAGTCTTCGAGTTGTTCTAGCATTTTTTCTTGAATAGCTAAATTCAAAACACTTGGTTCGACCATTGAACCTAAAGCTTGCTCAACTGATGGCGTTTGCTCTGTAGCATGGCCAAAATTGATTTCGCCATAGCCATTTTTATTCCACACCTGCATGCCTGTATAAGGCTGCTGACGAGCAAGCTTTTCCCAAACACCCACGGTCTTGAGTAAATGAATAGTGGCTTGACTGAGCGCCAAAACTCGAGGATTCGCAACACTTTTGGTTTTTTCTACATCCAAAATAGATGCCGCATCCAATACCGTAGCCTGCACACCGCCTTGCGCCAACAGCAATGCCGTTAAGCCACCGACCAAGCCGCCGCCGACAATCACGGCATCCAGTACATTTGTTTGATTTAAACTCATGCTTTTAGCCCCATTGCATAATTCGCGACCAAAGGCTTAATCCCCGGAATGGTGTCAAAGGCAACTAATCCAGTATTGCGAATCAATTTTAAAAATGGGTTCTGGTTGCTAAAACCACGAACAACTGAATCACAGAATTTAATCACCCGCTGCTGATCGGTCAGGCGCGATTTTTCATAATCCAGCAACATAGCTGCATCACCCAAATCGGCATTTTTTTCAACTTGCTCTGTTAAATAACGGCGCAGTACATAGGCATCGCGCATACATAAGTTAAAGCCCTGACCTGCAACTGGGTGAATGGTATGCGCTGCATTGCCCATCAGCACCACACGGCCGACAGCTTGTTTTTCTGCAAGCACTTGGGATAATGGGAAGCTGAAACGTTTACCTGTTTTTTGGAATTTACCTGCACGGTCGCCATAGGTTTCTTGTAAAGCATCTAAGAAGTGCTGATCATTTTCATCACCCATCCACTCGCCTTCAGTTCCTTTAGGCACTGGCCAAACCACTGAACGGCGGTATTCACCCGGAAGTGGCAACAGCGCTAACGGACCGAGCGGACTAAAGCGCTCGAAACCGACATGTCCATGTGGTTTAGAGGTTTGCACCGTAGTGACAATCGCCACTTGGTCATAGTCATGCACCGATGCACCAATACCTAAGGCTTTACGGCAGAATGAGTCACGACCATCTGCTGCGATCACGATTTTAGATTGCAGCTTGAGCTGTTCTTCAGCACGCTGTGCTTCTATATATGCAAAGTCTGCATCTTGCGTCAGTGAAGTCACTTGTACGCCATCAATTAATTCAATCAGCGGTTCTTTTTTGACTTCTGTGAGCAACACACGGCCGAGCCATGCATTTTCAATAACTTGTCCAAAGCTTTCGACTTTTTCTTGTTCTGCTTTGAGTCGTGCCTTACCAAAACTGCCTTGCTCTGTAATATTCACTTCTAAGATAGGCGTGGCGTGCTCCTGCAAAGCACTCCACAGGCCAAGTTCTTGATAAATCTGCACCGTACGGCGTGACAAGGCGCTGTTTCGCGCATCAAAACTAGAGTGATAAGGCGCAAGGTTTGCATCATCATAATTTGGGTATTTAATGGCTTCTAAAAGTTTTACGCCAATTTTGGCTTTGGCCAACATGAGTGCCAGACTTAAACCGACCATACCACCACCGACAATGATGACTTCTTGCTGCATGCTTACTTCCTTTTTTATCAAGTATTCGAATTTAGGAAATTCACTCGAAATACATATAATCTGTAATGGATTTTATCTTACATCAAGGGCATGATTTTTTATAATGAAATACAAATTTGTTGCGGGTATTTGCACTGAATAAATACAAAATAAATCATCTCTCGCCGTAAATATTCATCTCAAAAAATAGCGAATCACTTAAAATCACAATAAAAATGACTGAGCCGATTAAATTTCCGGCTCAACCACAGATCATTTTAATTTCAAGCATCAGCTTCCTCATTCAAATGATTCACATCGCCCTTCATAAAAAGTGCCTTGTTATTCTGCCTAACTGATGTTACGCAGTAACATCAGTAATTTAAATAAGGTGCTTAGGAAGTTAAGCATTAAAATACTGGATTAATTTCTGTAATCGAATTTCTGCATCTTGATTAAAAGCATTCGCCGCTTGGTGATACCAGCGCTTTGCTATCTTTAAGTCTAGATTTTCACCATTACCCAGCTCATACATTAAACCAATTTTATAGGGGGCAATTGCACAGCCTTGTTTTGCCGATTGCTTGTACAAGTTCATAGCTAGATTATAATCTTGATCAAGAATTTCGCCCTTTTCATATATTTCAGCAAGGGCCGTTCTTGCGTTTATATTTCCCTTTTCCACTGACTGATTCAGTAGATCTAAAGCAATATGAACCTCTGTTTTACATGGTTCTTTGAACAACAGCGCTGCTAACTTCAGCATCGCCGCATCATCCCCTTGATCAACCGCTTTTTGATACCATCCTTGTGCTGTTAAATCATTTTTTTCGACGCCGCATCCCATTTCATACATTTCACCCAATTTAATTTGGGCTGCAATATCCCCTCTTGATGCTAAACTTAAATAATCATCATAAGTACGCTGATTGTTATACTTAAACTTTATTTTCTTTACTGGATTATAATCACTATCAAAGATTTCAAAACCGACATAGATTTTAAAGAGTTCAATCAATAACAGCCGAACCAATTGAGTATGATAAATTAAATGATCCTTTTCGCTAAAATAATAATAGTAGATTTCTTTCATAAGTCATTTTTCACTCAGCTCCAAGTTATAAATTCCAGCAATTAGATTGAATCTTAATGCTAGTCTTTTGCCTCGATTGCGATATCGCTCAGCAAGAATTTTGAAGGTT
>NZ_VOZI01000022.1:0-39305 GCF_013419835.1 Acinetobacter sp. YH12052 | reverse complement strand
GAGGATCAGAAAGCTTGTTTGAATCGATGTATTTCATCCGCAGATTATGCACGAATGCTAAGAAATCCGGAGTGCAAATATTAACCAAAAAGAAGATCGTTTTTTGATTTATGAAAGAGATCTAATAATGTGATATGTAAAATAAACTTTATTTTTAATGTGACTTAAGTCGCTAAAAACCATTAATCAACCGTAGAAAAAAAGCCAATATGGACATTGGCTTTTTGGGTGTTTCAAATGTGGTGAAAAGAGCCTTTAGCGGCTGGCTTTACGGGCTTTATTTTCAGGCTTTGGTGCAGCGATTTCACGTTCAGCTTTCCAAACATCGATGAAATCTTTTTCATTGATATTGTACAGTTCAAGTAGGGCTAAAATGACGCCGCCAAACATCATCGGGCCTTCAGAATTACTTTGAAACTCAAATATTTTCCCATTCAGGGCATGCAAAATATCTTCAATTTCAAAAATACGGTCACGACCATTGCTATCTGTCGGGTACATTTGGGTATTCAGCACAATTTTCGCAAGACTTTTTTCATTATCTGTTAAGGCCAGAACATCAACCAATTCATCTGCCGAAGGTGCAAAAATTACCGAGTCTTGAAAAATTGTATGTAGAAGTTTCGAAGTAAGTTTAGGTAAAGCTTTTTCAACGAAAGGACGGAATGAAATTGGAAAAATAACATTTCTAGAAATCCCCTTAAACATGGGAGCAATTTCTTCAACTTTATAGCCAGCGACACCACAGCCAATCGAAGTAATGAAATATTTGGTCTTCGGATGATTCTTGGTATAGATTTTAAAATCATCAACATAATGTTGAATCTGAGACAATGGCATTTGTTGTAAATGCTCATTCATCGTTGGAATAGCAAAACTTTGACCAGCCCATCCACGACCAATACCATTCATTGCACCAAAATGCTCTAGGGCAGTACGCGCTGCACCGCCAGTATGTTGACCTGCCATATTGCTGCCAAAAACAAAAATAGTATCTTCGGGTAGGTTTTTAACAATACTTTCGTCATGATATTGGTAAGTCATAAGTTTGATCTGTGGCGTCCTTTTGTTCATGTTGCAGGTGAAATTTATATAGGTCAAGTATCAATAAGGGATAAATGAACGCTTTATTCTTGAGTTTTTTTAGAGCCAAGAGTTTCCTCAAGAAAAACATGCGAAATCAGGCGAATTATTTTTCAAACATGAAAAAAATCTATGGGTTTATGTTGAATTATAATTTTACAGTCCGTACACGCCTCTGGTATTTACATAAATTTAGCGTTGTTTTGTGCAACTTTGCCCTCATAATAAAGCCATATAAAACTGTTGAAGAAGAGTGTGATGCAGGAACAGCCTTTTGAACTGGTAACACAATATCAGCCGGCAGGTGATCAGCCTCAAGCGATTGAGAAATTGGTGAAGGGGATTGAAAAAGGAATGCATGATCAGTTGCTCTTAGGGGTAACAGGTTCAGGTAAAACCTATACCATGGCAAATGTGATAGCACGCACGCAACGTCCAACGATTATTATGGCGCATAATAAAACTTTGGCTGCGCAGCTTTATGGCGAGTTTAAAGCCTTCTTTCCGCATAATGCCGTGGAATACTTCGTCAGTTATTATGACTATTATCAACCCGAAGCCTATGTGCCATCTTCAGATACTTTTATTGAAAAAGATTCATCGATTAATGATCATATCGACCAAATGCGTCTTTCGGCAACACGGGCATTATTAGAGCGACGTGATGCAATTATCGTAGCGTCAGTTTCAGCTATTTATGGTCTGGGTGATCCCAATGCTTATATGAGTATGCTTCTGCATATCGTGGAAGGTGACCGTATCAGCCGTGATGATATCATCCGTCGTTTGGTGGAAATGCAATACACCCGAAATGAACTCGAATTTTTACGGGGCACATACCGTATTCGTGGTGAAATTATTGATATTTTTCCTGCTGAATCTGATCAAAATGCCATTCGAATAGAATTATTTGATGATGAAGTTGATTCAGTTCGATGGTTTGATCCATTGACGGGCAGAATGGTCCGTAAAGTGCCACGGATTACGATTTACCCAAAAAGCCATTATGTAACACCTAAAGATAATTTACAGCGTGCAATTGGAACGATTCGTGAAGAACTGGCAGAACGACTAGGTTTCTTTCGTGCAAATGATAAATTACTCGAAGCACAGCGTATCGAACAACGTACACGTTATGATTTAGAGATGATGCAGCAGCTTGGCTATACCAATGGTATTGAAAACTATTCACGCCACTTGTCTGGCCGTCCTTCTGGTGAAGCACCTCCGACTTTGTTTGATTATGTACCTGATGATGCTTTATTAATCATTGATGAATCGCACGTTACCGTTCCGCAAATTGGGGCTATGTATAAAGGTGACCGTTCACGTAAAGAAAATTTGGTCAATTACGGTTTTCGTTTACCAAGTGCGCTTGATAACCGCCCAATGAAATTTGAAGAATGGGAGCGGATTATTCCTTCGACCATTTATGTCAGTGCAACGCCTGCACATTATGAAATGGAAAAGTCTGAACAAGTCGTTGAGCAAGTGGTTCGACCCACAGGTTTGGTCGACCCTGAAATTGAAATTCGTCCAGTGTTAACGCAAGTGGATGATGTATTGTCAGAAATTAATAATCGTAAAAACTTAAATGAGCGTGTATTGGTTACGACATTAACCAAACGTATGGCAGAAGATTTAACTTCATATTTGAAAGAATATGGTATTAAGGTCGCTTATTTACATTCTGATATTGACACTGTTGAACGAACTAAAATTATTCATGAATTGCGTTCGGGTGTATACGATGCAATTGTTGGGATTAACTTACTGCGCGAAGGCTTAGATATGCCAGAAGTGTCTCTAGTCGCCATTTTAGATGCAGACAAAGAGGGGTTTTTACGTTCTGAGCGTTCTTTGATTCAAACCATTGGTCGTGCAGCGCGTAACTTAAACGGTAAAGCGATTTTATATGCAGATCGTATGACCGACTCCATGCAAAAAGCCATTGATGAAACGGATCGTCGTCGTAATTTACAGATTGCATTTAACCTTGAACATGGCATTACACCACGTAGTGCTGTACGCCAAAACGTTAATGATATTGATACTGGTGAACTGCTGACAGATGATGAAATCGATGCAAAAATTTCAGATCAGGCCAAGGCATTAACTGCAGATGAACGTCATTTGATGTCAGATCCAAAACTTCTGGCAAAACATATGAATAAGTTGGAAAAAGAAATGCTAAAAGCGTCTAAGGAATTACAGTTTGAACAAGCCGCTCGATTACGCGATGAAATCTTGCGTTTAAAAGCACAGATGATTTCATAATTTTGTTAGACAAGATGCGGAATATTGTTTGAATGACATACATAATTCAGACAAGAAAATGATTTTTAGAGCAATTTTTTCCGCTAGAGTAAAAACACGAGAGAAAGAATTACTTAATTTTCATCGAATGTTTTGCATCGAAATGAGGCATAAAAATGACAACAACGAATCTTCCGAAAGCTGGTTTTAAACTCGCAAAAATTGCACTTGGTGCAGCAGTGTTAATTGGTTTGGGTGCAGCCACAATGGCCTATGCACAGACGAAACCGTTACAGACTGTGGAAAAAGTCGAGCTCGATCGTTATTTAGGTATGTGGTATGAAGTAGCTCGTAAGCCTATGGTTTTTCAAAAAAGCTGTGACCGTGATGTGATTGCGGTTTACACGCTAAATGAAAATGGCAACATTAATGTAAATAATCGCTGTGTATCTAAAGATGGTACCAAGAAGCAATCAATAGGCGAGGCATTTGTACAAAATGCACCGTTTAACTCGAAATTAAAAGTTAGTTTCTTACCAGAAGCCATTCGTTGGTTGCCTGTGGGGCGTGGTGATTATTGGGTACTCAAAGCCGATGAAGACTATCAAACAGTTTTGGTGGGTGAGCCACGTCGTAAATATATGTGGGTTCTTTCTCGTTCGGCTCATCCAGATCAGGAAGTGATTCAGGAATATCTGAATTATGCTCAATCTGTCGGTTATGACTTATCAGATATTATTCATACCAAGCAGACAGTAAAACCATAAACCTAAATATTTGAACAAATGCTAAAAAACCATGCCTGTGCATGGTTTTTTATTTGCTAGAATGTCCATGCGAAAAGCTTGATTGATCAAGCAAAATATCAAGATTATGTAGTCATTTGGACTGGAGTGAAAGATGTATAAAGGCGTTGCATTGTCTGTATTGGCATCGGTCACTTTTGGTATTTTGTATTTCTTTACCATCTTTTTAAAACCTCTAGATAGCGAGCAAACTTTTGCATGGCGCATGTTGGCGACCTTACCATTTTTAACCTTATTTATGTGGTGGATGAAAGATTTAAACAAAGTCAGTGAAATTTTTTGGCGAGTGGTTAAACAGCCGATCTTTCTGATTTGGTTAATCATCAGTTCTTTTTTATGTACTACACAGCTTTGGTTGTTTTTGTGGGGGCCGATTAATGGCCGTGGACTAGAAGTTTCTTTGGGATATTTTCTACTGCCTTTAGTGATGGTTCTGGTCGGATGTGTGCTGTATAAAGAAAAACTTTCTAAATGGCAGATGGCTGCCGTGGCACTGGCAATTTTAGGTGTCGGCCATGAAATTTGGCGTATTGGCAGTATCGCGTGGGAAACTGTTTATGTCGCTGTGGCTTATCCAATTTATTTCTTTTTACGTCGTACCTTTAAAACTGATCATTTGGGTGGTTTTTGGTGGGATCTTTGCTTAATTCTGCCTGTAGCATTTTATTTAGGATTTATTCATAGCGATAGTTTAGCGCTGATGTCGTTATTCCCGCATCTGATTTTGGCGGTTTTAGGACTTGGTTTTCTGAGTGCGCTTGGCTTAGGTAGCTATATGTTGGCGAGTCGTTATTTGCCATTTGTGATTTTTGGTTTGTTGAGTTATTTAGAACCCGTGTTGTTAGCTTTTGCATCCATCGCATTGGGGGAGCGAGTAGAAGCCGAAGAATGGCTGACCTATATTCCAATTTGGGGTGCGGTATTATTATTGGTGATAGAAGGTGTCTTGCATCTGTTTAAACAAAAGCAAAATGAACGTGCGCTAGCAAAAAATGTAAAAGCGTTAAATGATCGAATCGATTCTTAAACTGAAAATGCTGGTACGATAAATTGATCAGTTTACAATTAATGCTTGCTGTTTTTTAGTAAAATCTTAAACTTAGAAAACTACAACAAGACATGATTCAATTTATTGTTTAGGAAGAACAGCATTGAATGATGGTGTACAAAAATATTTATTTTAGATAAAAATAAACTGAAATCGATAAAAGATTGATTAAAGAACCAAGATACAGGAAGCAGTCAGTGGTTGTCCCATTTCATCAAAGCGCAAAACTTTTACAGCTAGAGCCTGTGTTGGATCAGCATTGGCAGAGTATCGTGTCTGAAGTGTGCACTGATCTTGATCAATCAAACTTACCGCAGATACAGCAGGTGTTATCGCAAAAAGGTATTCGTTGGGAGTCTTCATCACAGTCGTATCAAAGAAATGTACCGATGAATTTGGGCATGCTGATGAAAGTACTAAAATATGATGTCATGCGTGAGCATGCACAGTATTTGGCAACACAGCTCGAAGAACTTAGGATATTGACCCAGAGTATTCAAATTGCGCGAAAATTAGAAGAAAACCTAGCCTATATCAATAAAATAGATGCCGAAGAAGATTTTGAATTACAGCATGAAAAAAACGTATTACATCGGCATTTCATTTTAAATGCTGCACAAATCATCCGTGAAATGGATTTGATTGCGCCGAGTGATGCACGTGAACTCACTGCCCAGCAAGTCAAAATTTTCTTGATCGAAATTTTCTTAAAGTCACATATGTTGGGGCAATTTTTTGATGCCACTATCCCGAAATCGTCTGAGATTTGGCAACATCCGATTTTTAAATACTATTTAAAGCGTGAACAAAAAACGAGATATTTACAAATCGTACAAACATCTGAGTTTATTTATATTTTGTCGCCTGATTTAGATTGGACGACGCAGTATTCAGCAACTCGGTTTTTATCGACAAAGCATAATGATGCCTTAGCAGACGACGTTTTTGATGGGGTGGCCATAGATTTAACTACTGCTTTAGAAAATCAGCAGATCGAACAATTAAAAATTCAAGTCTCTAAGCTGGCATCTATTGCAGGTTTTATACATTTAGATCTACAAAATTTAATGCAGCAACTCCATATACGGGTAGATAAGCATCTACTTTTAATGCTGCATGTAGAGGATGCTACTCAATTAGCGACGGTTTTACTTGCTTTTGAGCAGCAGTTCGATACATTGATATTGAAGCCCTTACATCAGACTGTTCAATATCAACTGAGTGAGCAGATACAGCATGATTTTGTCTTTTTCCATAGCATGCAAATATCTCAGAAGCTCATCACGAGTCTAAACGTCTTGAGTAGTTGCCCGGAGTTTGAGGCAAATTTGGAGTTGAAACGACTGCGACTTCAACTACAGGCTTGGCAGGTGCTTTTGTTGAAACGGCGTACGCACATTTTTCATGTTCAAAATGAAGATGATTGGGAGTTACATCATCAGCAGTCACAGCAAATTCATACGGCGTTGAAAGCGCTCTTGCAGCCGAACGAGGATCAACAGAAAATCTTTGCTACAGAAGCAACTGTAGAAAATACGGGTGCCCATGGCGCGCATGTTGGATTTTCCAAACGCATGACGAAAACAGGGGATTATGAAAGCCTTGAAGCCGATGCTTTAAAAGCGCAGCAGCAAAAAAAGCGACAAACTTATATGGAGGTTTTAATGTTGCTAAAGGAACATGCGTCACAGCTCGTCAATCTCGATTTTGAGCCATGTGAAAATGCCTTAAAGGTGCAGTCTTTTAGTGATCGGAGATATTTTGCGATTAGTGCTGGAGAGAATGGTTTAAATGCACTACCGAAAATATTAGAGCTGAGTGTAAATTTCTTTGATTTTAATCTGGAAAAGTTTGCTGAGAATCTGAAAAATTAACTGAATTTTAAATATTGATCTGATTTTAAAACTAATGTTAGGCAGTAACATTAGAGGCGAAATTTGATTCAAATAAAAGAACGATACGCGGTAATGTCATCCGCAATTGTCTGAGACAGGGTTACTTCTAATAAAAAATGTTTTTGCGATACTTTGAATAAATTGACGGTAGTGAACGAGTTTTGCGGTGAGGAGCATTGCTCCGCAAGATGGTTTCCTTATGAAGTACGCTTCTCATTTTGCCAAATGAGAAACAACGTTTCGTAAGAGTACCTCCGACTGAAGGCTAAACCCTTTATTCAAACTTTAGATGTAAGATTCCGTCGAATAGTCTTAAAAATCATCTAAAAATGTGAAATTATTATTACGAGCTTAACATCAGTAAAAATACTATAAATTGAGCAAAATAAAAAACACCACAATTTGAAAAATATAAATATTCGTTTATCTTTGAGCTAAATATGCAGAGATCTGGTTGATAAAACTACATTTGAAATTTTGTGACAAAAATCTGCGAAAAAGCCGGTTTTTCAACTTTCGGCTATAAAATCATAATACTAATCATGATTATTTTGAAAATTGATAGTGAATATATAACAAAATAACCTTGTCGAAATCTGCTTTTAGATTCATTAATTTTCAGTTTTCCATTACAATTGTGGGGTTTTGAAATTTATGCTTAGATTTACAATTAATTAGAGGACGTATCTGTGAGCAAAGACACTATCGTTGCCCTACATGCAGAGCACCAAGGTCGCTGGAAAAACCGTGAAGAAATCGCGGAACGTATGATTGCCCTAGTGGGTCAGTTATATCGTGAAAAAAACATCGTAGCTACAGTATACGGTCGTTCTTTAATTAACCGTTCGGTTATCCAAATTCTTAAAGCGCATCGTCGTACTCGCGTACTTGACGTTGAACTTTCAGTTGTGAACACTTTCCCAATTCTTGAAGCTTTAGCGAAAATCGAAAACATCGGTACTGCTGAAATTGATCTTGGCAAACTTGCTGTTGAGTTCAAAGAAAAAGGCGGTGATGTTGACGCATTCGTTGCTGACGCTGTGAAATCACTTGAAGGCAATGCAACTAACGTTGAAAACCGTGATGTTGTACTTTACGGTTTCGGTCGTATTGGTCGTATCCTTGCACGTTTGATGATCAGCCAATCTGGTCTAGGTCGTGGTCTTAACCTTAAAGCAATCGTTGTTCGTAAATCATCTGACGGTGACTTAGAAAAACGTGCGTCTTTATTACGTCGTGATTCTATTCATGGTCCATTCGCAGGTACAATTTCTGTTGATGAAGAAAACGAAGCAATCATTGCTAACGGTAACTTCATCAAAGTGATCTATGCGTCTAACCCATCTGAAGTTGATTACACTGCTTACGGTATTAACAATGCACTTGTAATCGATAACACAGGTAAATGGCGTGATTCTGAAGGTCTTGCACAGCACCTTAAATGCGCTGGCGCTGCACGTGTAATTCTAACTGCACCTGGTAAAGGTGACATGAAGAACGTTGTATACGGTGTGAACCAAGCTGACATCCTTGATGAAGATACAATCATCTCTGCTGCAAGCTGTACAACAAACGCGATCACACCAACACTTAAAGTGTTAAATGACAAGTACACAGTGATCAATGGTCACGTTGAAACAGTTCACTCGTTCACGAATGACCAGAACTTAATCGATAACTACCATAAAGCTGACCGTCGTGGTCGTGCTGCTACTTTAAACATGGTAATCACTGAAACTGGTGCTGCTAAAGCTGTTGCTAAAGCACTTCCAGCGCTTCAAGGTAAATTGACTGGTAACTCAGTACGTGTACCTACTCCAAACGTATCTCTTGCAATTTTGAACCTTACTTTGGGTCAAGATGTTGACCGTGAAGAAGTGAATGAATACATTCGCCAAATTTCAATCAACTCTAACCTTCAAGGTCAAATCGGTTATACAAACTCAACTGAAGTTGTATCGTCTGACTTTATCGGTTCACGTACTGCTGGTGTGTTTGACGCTCAAGCGACAATCGCTTCTGGTAACCGTTTAACTGCTTATGTTTGGTACGATAACGAAGTGGGTTATAGCTGCCAAGTATTGCGTATTGCTGAGCAAATGGGCGGCGTAAGCTATCCAAAAGTTCCTGCTGAAACTAATGCTTAATTAGTTCACGCTGTAAAAAAAGGGCCTCATTTGAGGCTCTTTTTTTATCTAAAGAGTATGGGTTAAAAACTTAAGGCATAGATGACGAATGGATTGATCAAAAGCATCAAAATGTCTTGTTTTTTCTGCCACTGTTAGATGAGTGCGAGTCATTTATAATGAAAAAGCCGACTAAAATATTCAAGTTTTAAGTTAATGAAATCATTAAAGAAATAAATACAAAAAATTGCAAACTGGTTTGGGTAATGTGTTCAAAATAAAGCTGTAAAAATAAAAAAGCAAAAGGAATTTAGTTTGCAAGCAAAGCACATGCTCAGTGGATTGGCATTTATTGTGTTTGCTGCACTCTGTGGTGTACTCATCGCCATTTGGGTGTTTAAGCACTTTAATATTTATATCCCACTAGAAAGTCAGAACGTCAATATCGACCTGCAAGAGCCATTACAAGCCGAAGTCAAAATCCATGATGCCTTGGATGTGGATGTGACAGGGCGGGTGAATGCTGAAATTCCGATACATGAAAATTTAAATATTCCCTTAACTCAAACGCTGACACCACGGGTGTATTTTGATAATCAAGTCCCGATCAAGACCACGATTCCAGTGCGTGAAACTTTGAAAGTGAATCAAAACCTTCCTGTGAATACCAAAGTGAAAGTTAAAGTCATGGGGCAAGATGTGACTTTACCACTCAAAGGTGATATCCCAATTCAATTGGATATTCCAGTGAATATGAATGTGCCTTTGGAGCAAAAAGTACATTTAAAATTTGATGCGCCAGTCAAAACCGTACTGAAAGAAAACCTACATATTCCACTGAATGCAAATTTAAAAACCAACATTCCTATTGAAGGTAATTTAAATGTTCCAATTAAAACGGCATTGAAAGCGACAGTGGACGTACAAAATACGTTGCCCGTTCAAATTAAAAAGGGTGAATTGGTGATTCCACTAAAAACAATGCGACTCAACAGAGAGCATGCCAAAACTGACGCGAAAGCTCAGGAGTAAGCCATGTGGATATTTCAATCGGCGAAGCGCATCATTTTGAGTTTTATCGCAGTTGCGTTATTGGTTGCGGTACTATTTTGGTTGTATTTAAATATTTATGCGTCGATGCAAGTACGTGCAAAAAATGCTGATATTCAATTGTCGCATTCACTACCCACCAAAATTTCCGTTGGTAATTATTTGCAAACGCAGTCTATTGGGACTCTGGATACGCAGATTGCTTTAGATCGGAAGCTGCAACTACCCTTAAAGGGAAAATATCTGGCAGATTTGCAGTTTAGTGTGGAGGTTCCGATCTCAGTGGATATTGATTATTCCACCAATATTCAAATTAACCAGACGATGCCGCTTGAGGCGACCACGGATTTGGTGATTAAAAATAAACTCGTGCCGAAATTTCCGTTAAAAATGGACATTCCTGTCAAGTTAGATGTGCCTTTTCATTTGAAAAGAACCTATAACATTCCTATTCGAATTAATTTTAATGGCCCAGTGTATTTTGAGTTTAATGAAAAAGTCGATTTGCATGTGGTACATCAGTTTGCACCACAGCTAAAACTCAATGACCCGATGACCATGCGAAAAATCGCAACCTTTAATGCCACGATGTACAACGCAGAGCGTAATACCAAGGCAAATTTAGATATGAATATGGATTTGCCGATAAAAAATGTACATCCATAAGTTAGATTCAAATCAAATAAAGCCCGAATTAATTCGGGCTTTTTTATGGTTCGATCTTATTTTAAAGCAGCTTCAACAGCACTGTGTAGAGTAGTGGTTGGGTGACCGAGTAGCTGTTCCAAGTCCTTGCGATCACTTTGCATCGCACCGTCAATGCTATTGATATCGGCATCGACGATCACATCTACAAGACCAGCAGGTAAGCCAGCTTGTAATAAACCTTGCGTGTAGTCTTCTGCAGTTAAATTTTGATAGTGAACATTTTGACCTGAAACTTGCTGTAGGGTTTCAGTAAGCTGTGCCAATGTGAAACTGTCTGAGCTTGCAAGTTCATAGGTTTTATTCTCATGACCAGCGCTTGTAAGTACTTTTGCAGCAGCTTCAGCATAGTCAGCACGGGTCGCTGCATTAATTTTTCCATCCTTTGCTGCACCAAATAAGGTACCTGTTTCAACCACATGTCCTGCAGCAGCAAGATAGTTTTCGACATACCAGTTATTTCGTAAGAAGGTATAGGTTAAACCACTAGCTTGAATCAGACTTTCTGTTTCACGATGTTCTTGAGATAAACCCAATGGTGACGTATCTGCACGTAACAGGCTGGTATAAGCAAGATATGGAACTTTCGCTTCTACTGCAGCATCAATTACGGCTTTGTGTTGTGGAGTACGCCGACCAATTTCATTGGCAGAAATGAGTAATAATTTATCGACACCTTGTAGTGCAGGAACCAGTGTATCTGGTTGATCATAGTCAAAATGACGAAGTTCGATGCCTTGAGCTTGTAGAGATGCTGCTTTTTCTGGTGAGCGAACTAAAGCGATGATGTTTTCGGCCGCGGTTTCTTTCAATAAAAATTGAAGGACCAATTGGCCTAGTTGACCTGTTGCACCTGTAATTGCGATTTTCATATTTAAACCCTCTGATTGTTGAATAAATGATCTTGATGGTTGAATCTTAATCTGTTAACTTACTAAATGTAAGTACGTACCAAAAAGTAAGTTAGTGACTTTGAGGAAAGATTTAATGAACACATACGCTACAAGTAAATTATTAGGTCAAGTTTTATCCACGGACTGTCCATCTCGAGAAATATTGGAACATCTCACCAATAAATGGTCAGTATTAGTTTTGCGTTGTTTGACTGAAGGGGTACACCGTTTTAGTGAACTTAAGCAGCGGATCGAAGGGGTGAGCGAAAAGATGCTGGCTCAAACGCTGAAAATGCTCGAGCAAGATGGTTTTATCTTACGGACAGTCTATCCAGTCGTGCCACCCAAAGTTGAATATCAACTGACTTTAATGGGCTCACAGGCTGCAGAAAAGTTAATGCATCTGATTGGTTGGGTTGAACGAACATTGCCTGAAATTATTGAAGCCAAGGAAAATGCACGTAAATAGCTTTCAGAAATGGGGAGTGAAATTCGTTTGCTATTTATCAAAGCTATTTTGATGATGAGCTAAAGATTTTCGAGCGATGTGCGGATTTTCCTAAAAATTTGCATCAGCACCAAGATGAATGAAATTTATAGTATTGCTGAATAATATTGTTCGAGAAATTCTTTAAAATATGGCAGAATAAGCGGTTTTAAAGTTTTTAGAGGATTGGCAAACATGCGCTTTGTTGATGAAGCAGTCATTACCGTAGAGGCTGGCGACGGTGGCAATGGCGTAGCCAGTTTTCGCCGTGAAAAATTCGTACCATTTGGTGGTCCAGATGGTGGTGATGGTGGTCGTGGCGGTAACGTATACGTTCAAGCCGACAACGACACAAGTACCCTAGTAGATTATCGTTATACACGTAAATTCCGTGCAGAACGTGCTAAAAATGGTCGTGGAGCGAACTGCTCAGGTCGTGGCGGTGAAGATACCGTATTGCTCGTTCCAGTGGGCACAACAATTGTAGATACAGAATCTGGCGATATCATCGGCGACTTAGTGGCTGACGGTCAGCGTGTGTTAGTGGCAGCAGGTGGTGAAGGTGGTTTGGGTAATACTCACTTCAAATCTTCAACAAACCGTTCTCCACGTAAATGTACACACGGCTCAAAAGGCGAATATCGTGAAATTCGTCTTGAATTAAAAGTACTCGCAGACGTTGGTTTGTTGGGTATGCCAAATGCGGGTAAATCAACCTTTATCCGTGCAGTTTCAGCAGCAAAACCAAAAGTTGCAGATTATCCATTTACCACAATGGTGCCAAACCTAGGTGTGGTTGATGCCGATAGTCACCGTTCATTTGTAATGGCGGATATTCCGGGTCTAATCGAAGGGGCTGCAGAAGGTGCTGGTCTAGGTATTCGATTCCTGAAACACTTGGCGCGTACACGTATTTTATTGCACATCGTAGATGTTCAACCGATTGATGGTTCTGACCCTGCGTACAATGCAAAAGCAATTTTGGAAGAGTTGAAAAAATTCTCCCCAACACTTTCAAAATTACCTGTTGTATTGGTACTCAATAAAGTAGACCAATTGGCGGCTGAAACGCGTGATGAATGGTGTGATCACATTCTCGAAGAGTTGCAGTGGAAAGGCCCTGTATTCAAAACTTCAGGTTTAACGTTTGAAGGTACTAAAGACGTTGTGTATTACCTGATGGATCAAATTGAAGAGCAGCGCGAACGCGAAACTGAAGATCCTGAATATGCTGCAGAAGTTAAAGCATTCCGTGATCAGCTTGAAGCTGAAACACGTGAGCAAACGCTTGCTGCGAAAGAAGCATATCGTGAAATGCGTCGTCAACAACGTCTGGCAGGTCAAGGTGAAGACTTTGATGATGAATTTGAAGACGGTGATGATGAGGCAGAATCGTACTACGTACGTTAATTGCTGAATAAGTGTCAAAGCAAACAAGTCTGAGGACAAGATGATAGAAGTGGTAGATGGGCAACGTCAGCTCAAGGGTTGTAAACGTATCGTTGTTAAAATCGGATCATCACTACTCACAGCAAACGGAAAAGGGTTAGATCTGGATGCAATCTCGCATTGGGCGGGACAAATTGCAGAACTACACAATGCAGGACACGAGATCATTCTTGTGTCTTCCGGTGCTGTGGCTGAAGGGATGGTTCGTATGAATTTGGACAACCGACCCACAGATCTACCCAGTCTTCAGGCTTGCGCAGCCATTGGACAAATGGGTTTAATACATACTTGGTCAAGCGTTTTAGAACAACGTTCTATTCGTACAGCTCAAGTTTTATTAACCCATGACGATTTGGCTGACCGTCGTCGTTATTTAAACTCTTGTGATGCCTTGCAGCATTTGATTGATTGGCGTGTGATTCCTGTGATCAATGAAAATGACACAGTGTCGACTGACGAAATCCGCTTTGGCGATAACGATACTTTGGCTGCGATGGTGGCTGGACAGGTTCATGCAGACCTTTTGGTGATTCTAACTGACCAAGAAGGCATGTTTGACTCAGACCCTCGTTCCAATCCAGATGCAAAACTGTTTCATACAGTACGTGCAATGGATGAATCATTATTCGATATGGCTGGCGGCGGCGGTAAATTCGGTCGTGGCGGTATGTTGACCAAAGTTCGTGCGGCACGTTTGGCAGCCAAGTCAGGTTGTCCAACAGTGATTGCGAGCGGCGATAGCGACAATGTACTTTCACGTGTGATGGCCGGTGAATTACTCGGTACCTTATTCATTACGGATAATGACCGTGTCACAGCCCATCAACAATGGTTAGCTGCACATTTACAAACAGCTGGTCGTTTAGTGATTGATGATGGCGCAGTCAAAGCCATTCGTGATAATCACCGCAGTTTATTACCTGTAGGCGTGAAAGCGGTTGAAGGGCATTTTGAACGTGGTGATGTGGTGGAATGTGTCGATACACAAGGTCATCGTGTTGCCGTAGGTCGTGTAAACTTCAGTTCACGTTCGGCAGAAATCGTTAAAGGTTTGGCCTCAGATAAAGTTCATCAAGTTTTAGGGGAAGCCCGATCACTTGAAATGATCCATCGCAATCATATGTCAATTTACTAAATTGAAAGATCAAAATCCCGCTTCCGAGCGGGATTTTTTATGGCATGTCATTTGAATATAACGATAAAAATAGAAATAAGAGGAAAATAATATGAGCTAAATTTAATATTTAAACCTTCAAGATCTAAAAGATGAGCAGGCTCAACTGTGCGAATTATTGGCACAATGTGTGCAAGATGGTGCATCACTGGGTTTTTTAGCTAAAGAATCTAAGTCGCACTATGATGAATATTTGTCTGCTGTGACAAAGGATATTCAAAAGCATAAAACCTTTTTGTGGGCGGCGCTACAAAGCGGTGAAATTGTGGGCACAGTACAATTGGTTCGTGCCACCAAAGCCAATGCACTGCATCGTGCTGAGATTGAAAAACTTATGGTGCATCCAAAGGTACGTCAGCAAGGCATTGCTCACCAACTATTGACACTTGCAGAAGATAAAGCAAAACACTTGAACTTGAAATTACTTGTACTTGATACGCGTACAGGCGATTTCGCTGAAAGGCTATATGAAAAATTTAACTTTATAAAAGCTGGGATCATTCCGCAATTTGTATTGAGCCATACGGGTACATTAGATTCAACGACATTATTTTATAAATTATTAGTTTAAGTTGAAACGGATGGATATTTTAGACCAAAACTCCTGCACAGATGCAGGAGTTTTTCATTAAAGGTTCTTTTGATTAACTCGTTTAGAGAGTTCTTCCGCACTTTCAACTCGTTCAGAATAGCGATCTGTGAGGTAGGCAGATTGACCACGTGTGAGTAGGGTAAATTTGTATAATTCCTCCATCACATCGACAATGCGAATGTAATAGGAGGAAGGTTTCATGCGATCATTTTCATCAAACTCTAAAAATGCTTTTGCAACGGAAGATTGATTTGGAATCGTGATCATCCGCATCCAACGCCCAAGGATGCGCATTTGGTTAACAGCATTAAAAGATTGCGAACCACCACTGACTTGCATTAACGCCAGCGTTTTACCTTGAGTAGCACGAATGGCACCTGCAGCTAAAGGAATCCAATCAATTTGTGCTTTCAATATAGAGCTCATCGCACCATGTCGTTCTGGCGAACACCAAACCATGCCTTCTGACCATGTAAGCAATTCATGTAATTCCTGAACTTTGGGATGTGATGTTTCAGCATCTTCAGGCAGAGGAAGACCTTTAGGATGAAAGATTTTGACTTCTGCACCAAAATGTTCAAGGATTCGACCCGCCTCCAATACCGTTAAACGGCTAAATGAGCGTTCACGGTTAGAGCCATATAGCAGCAGAATGCGTGGCGGATGTTCAAGTGCTTTGGCTTGAACTTGCTCAAAACACGGTGTTTCAAGTAGATCTAGTTGAATATTGGGGAGCTTCATTTTAGTTCTCTTTATACCATTTGCGTTTTAACCATAGCGATACACTCACTAATGCAATAAGCACAGGCACTTCAACCAATGGGCCAATAATCGTGGTAAATGCAATCGGAGATGCAATGCCAAAGGTGGCGATGGCAACAGCGAGGGCAAGTTCAAAATTATTACCTGCTGCTGTAAAGGATATCGCAGTGGTTTTGGCGTAGTTATTGCCCATCCATTTGCTCATCAAAAAGCTAATGAAAAACATCACCACAAAGTAGATTGTGAGGGGAATGGCAATACGCAGTACATCCATTGGAAGGCTCAAGACATCTGCACCTTTGAGGCTAAACATCACCACAATGGTAAAGAGTAAAGCGATTAAACTGATGGGGCTGATTTTGGGTATAAATTGATTTTTATACCAATCCAGACCTTTGTGTTTTACCAATATGGCACGCGTTAGGAAACCGAGCAGGAAGGGAATACCTAGATACACTAATACTGCATGTGTGATGGTCCAAAAGCTGACTTGGATCACTTGTGCTTCTATGCCAAAATAAGGCGGTAAAAAACTCAAAAAGAACCATGCGTAGGTACTAAAAAATGCAATTTGGAAAATACTGTTAAATGCCACTAAAGCGGCAACGTATTGGTTATCCCCACAAGCGAGATCATTCCAAACCAGAACCATTGCAATGCAACGTGCTAAACCAATCAGAATCAAACCGGTCATGTATTCAGGGTAGTGTTGTAAAAACACGATCGCCAAAATAAACATCAGGCAAGGCGCGATTAACCAATTTTGAAGCAGTGAAAGGTATAGGGTGCGTTTGTCTTTAAACACTTCAGGCAGCGCTTTGTAATCCACTTTCGCCAAAGGTGGATACATCATCAGGATTAAACCAATGGCAATCGCAATATTGACATCACCAATATTGAGTTGATTTAAAGCCCTTGAAGCACTTGGAACATACACGCCAATCGCAATGCCTAGCCCCATTGCTATAAAAATCCATAGCGTTAGATTGCGGTCTAGAAATGACAGTTTTGCAGCAGCCATTATTGGATCTCTGAAATTTTTTGGATTTCTTGGTTAAGCTCTTCACGACTTAATTGCTTAAAATCGAGTGCAAATAAAGCATCTAAACGGCGGTTAATATGCGCCACGGTATCAAGAAAAGCTGCAAGTTTTACGTCATCTGCAAGCTCTAAATGGGAAGGATCTTCTAAGCCCCAGTGGGCTTTGATGGCAGAGCCTAAGTAAATTGGGCAAGCTTCTTGAGCGGCAGAACCACAGACGGTAATTACCACATCGGGTTGGTATTGTTCACATGCTGCGATGGATTTACTCGACAAACCCTCAGTCGGTAGATTGAGGTTTTGTAGGGTTTTCAAGGTAAACGGGTGGACTTGTCCTGAAGGTTTACTGCCTGCGCTATAGGCACGGAAACCTTCAGGGGCACGCTGGTTAAAAAGAACTTCGGATAAAATGCTGCGGCAGCTATTGCCAGTACATAGAAATAAAAAATTCATAGGGTGTCACACAATGTTGTCGTGTTTTTTGGGGAATTCAAATCGAGGTCTTTAAATCGTTCTTGGTGACGCATGACATCAAGTATTTGTGTACACCAAGTAGGCAGTACAGGGTGAATGGAGTAATAAACCCATTGACCTTTACGCTGATCACTCAGCACACCTGATGAACGCAGTAAAGCCAAATGACGTGAAATTTTGGGTTGGCTTAATTCAAGATACTCAGTGAGTTCGCAGACGCAGAGTTCACCTTTACATGCCAACAACATGATGATGTTCAGACGAGTCTCATCTGCAAGTAATTTGAAAAATTCAGTCTGTTCCATGTTTATCTGTATATATGGATTTACATATATCTTCACATATGAATATGTGGATGTCCATATGTATTGTTCAATAAAAATCCCACACGAGGTGGGATTTTGATATTTAGACCAGTTTAAAAGTCGAATGAAGTTTGTAAAAAGAAAGTACGTGGCTGACCAATATATTTACCACCGGTTGCATCTGATGAACGGGTGAAATACTGTTTATCAAATACATTCTTGATGCCAGCGGCAACTTTAACCCCTTGCAGCGAACCGCCAAAGTCATAGCCTGTACGTACAGCAAAAGTTGAATAGCCTGGAATATCGCCCAATTTACCATTTGCCGTTTCTTCAGTTTGGTAGATGCCAGAATCTTGGTTACCTGGGGCACGCTGTTTAGATTGTGCATACATGTCGGCATTGATTGACCAAGCATCATATTTATAGCCTAAGCCAAAGTTTGCGACATTTTGTGAGTAGAATGGCAAATCTTTACCTTTAAAGTTACCTGCTTCAGCAACCGCTTTGGTATAGGTGTAATTACCATAGGCTTTTAAGCCTTCGAGATTTTCAGCTAAATGTCCAAAGTCATAGCTAAAACCGGTTTCGATCCCTTTATGACTTGTAGCACCGAGGTCAGTCCAAATGCCATTGTTTGCAGCATCACGTTCTAAAATCAGTTCTTTGTCAAAATCTAGATAAAACGCAGTCAATTCAGCACTCAAACCATTGCCTAAATATTTGGTACCAATTTCATAGTTATAAGATTTTTCAGGATGTAAGCCATCTAAGGTGGTGACCGCTGTAGTGCCTTGCGTTGTTGCTAATTGGTTATATTGCTGTGGACCAAAAGAGACACCGGCATTGGCAAAGAAATTCCAATGGTCTGTTGCTTTATACAGGATAGCTAAACTTGGCAAAAATTCATCTGATTGGATTGATGGATGAACAGTATTTTGTAATACGCCATTTTTATAGGCACTAAAACTGTTTTGCGTATCAATCGATTCAAAACGAACGCCGGGTGTAATATTCCATTTACCCAGTTCTATACGGTTATCGATATAAGCAGCGTGTGCTTTGGTGCCACCCGCACTACGGGTACGTGCTATAAACTGACCAGGTTCTGCATCTGCTGCGTATTCAGTACGGCCTGCGAACTCGGTGCTCTCTTCGTCCATATAACGGTAACCGACAGTCACTTCATTCAGCGTACTTCCTAAGCTATAGCTACGTGAATAACGTGGCTCAATGGCAAAGACTTTATAATCACGTGGTGAGGTATCTAAGCGATGATTGCCATTGGCTAAAGTAGATTCAAGGTTGCTGGTACGGAATGAATCGATGTAATAACTTAAAAGTTCAAAGTTGTTCGTGTCGTCTTTATGTGTATAACGTAGGGATACATCTGAACGACGGCCAGTGAAAAAGTCACGATAATGCGACGTTTGATATGGATTTACTTCGAATTCAGCAGCGCTTAAACCTTCAGGCATTTCACCTGTACCATCGTAGTGATGGAAATTTAATGCGATTTTATCCTGATCAGTGATGTCATAAGCGGTTTTTAACATGACATCATCAATGTCATTTTTATTGTTCGCTTCACGATAACCATTGCCTTTAGTACCTGAATAAAGCAGGGCTAAGCCTAAACCATTATCTAATGTTCCACCAACGAACAGACTAGGACTTAATTTTACCTGATCTGTACCTGTTGCATATTCAGAGTTTAAAGCTACAGTTCCTTTAAATGATTCAGGAATGCTACGTGTGGCAAAATTGATAATACCACCGACATTTTGTGGCCCAAAACGGACAGAACCTGTTCCACGGACTACATCAACAGATTCTATATTTCCTAAAGAGACCGGTGCCATAGAAAGCTGTGGTTGTCCATAAGGTGCAAATGACATCGGTATGCCATCGATCAACACGGTTGAACGGGGGGAAAGACGAGAGGTTAATCCTCGAACACCGATATTTAATGAAACATCGCTGCCGCCAGTACCATTATTTTCTTGAACCTGAACACCAGGAACTTGGCGTAACGCATCTTTTAGAGATGTTGCTGCGCTTTCGTTTAAGCGTTTACGGTCAATAATGGTCCGCGCACCGGCATGCTTTTGCACCTTTTTTCATTGGCGTTTTCCAGCCAGTTACCTTGAGTTTCAATGGTGATGGTCGGTAAAACATTAGCTTGCGCGGTATCTGTATTTTCAGCAGCAGAAGCCATAGTGGCAACCATGCTTATACCTACGGCAATACTCAGCGGTAATAAAGGGAAATTTTGAAGCTTTGGAGATTTTTTGCTTGAACTATACATAAAAGTGTGAGCAATGGAGAGAGTGCGCGTATCATAATCGTGAGTGCGATAAATTTAAATAAGGATGATTATCATTTAAAACTATGAATTTGACTAAGCTAATAGACTTTTTAATTTAAATAAAGAATAGGTGGATTTTATAATTAAAAAAACCGCGCTAAAGCACGGTTTCTTAAAATGAATTTAATTATTTGAACTGAATTGAGCCATTTGCACTGACTGTGATTTTAGATTCACCACCTGCCATTTCTTGTTCAGGAATAGCATCGGCACTTGCAGCTTTCATCATAGCCATACGCGGTACTGGCTGACCACCATAATTGCTGGTATTTAAATTAATATTAACTAAGTTGTAGCCTGATTTATTCCATGCCTGAGCGAGCGCTTGAGCACGTTGTTGAAAGTTTTTGGATGCTTCAACCATGAGTTCATTCTCAACTTTTTTACGTTGTGCATCTGAAATGCTAAAACTGATTGATTCCGTTTGGAAATTTTGTTGTAACTCGCTCACCAATTGGCTAGCTGCTTTAAAGTCTGTACTTTCTAAACGCACTTCGGCACGACCACGCCATTCTTTCAATTTACGACTGTCATTGTCATAAATCGGGTAGGTGCTTTGAGAACCTGTTTCGATTTTTACTGCAGGGTATTTACGTGCCGTATTCACCGCTTGGGTCATCAATTGGTTGATTTGGGTAGCAAGTTCAGCCGGTTGTTTATTTGACTTTTCAATATATAAAACGGCATGCATTTGGTCGTTCGACACTTGGCGAGTGGCATCCGCCTGAATGTTCACGATGTTGTAATTGAGTGGGTCGGCTGCTTGAGTTGCTGCTGCCAAACCTAGACCGGATGCTAATAAAACAGTAGATAAGATAATTTTACGCATTGTTATGACCTATTCTTCTTTCAGAATGACTAATTTAGCTTATGCTCTTATCTTAAAAGGGGATTGTGATGGATTAAAGGAAAATCTGTGGTGGGATTGTAAATCTTTCAAGAAAAATAAATGTAGTGCTTGATGAATTATTTATTTAAATAATCAGTACTTAGTTGTTTAAATAATTGATGATTACAATAATCATTCATAAGTTGTAAAAAAGCATAAAATAAAAAGGTTTTCTTTGTTTTGTCACACTGTAAGATGATAATTCAAGATATCCATGGAATAGATCTGTTTTTTCTCTAAATTATCTTTTTATTTGATCATAAAAGTGATTTATTTTCTTGAAAAAGTCTGTATCATCCGCCTCCTAGTTAGCCCATACTTAAAGAGCTTTTAAAGCTAACTAGAAACTCATAAAGCACCGAGTCAAAGGACCGCAAGTCACCCGACTTATTTCTTTCAACCCATATCAGAGATGGTAATTCGATATGAGCGTTTCTTCTGTAAACCCTGCCACTAATTCTACTAACGAATACTATTTGACTCGCCAAAGCCAGATGGAATCCAATGTTCGTAGCTATCCGCGTAAACTTCCACTTGCGATAGCAAAAGCTTTAGGTTGTTGGGTTACTGATGTTGAAGGTACAGAGTACCTCGATTGTTTAGCTGGGGCAGGAACATTGGCATTAGGCCATAATCATCCTGCGGTAATTCAAAGTATCCAAGATACACTTGCAAGTGGTCTCCCATTGCATACTTTGGATTTAACAACGCCTTTAAAAGATGCTTTCACTGAAGCACTACTTGAGCAATTACCTGGTGGTAAAGAAGAGTATTGCCTACAGTTCTGTGGTCCGTCTGGTGCAGATGGTACAGAAGCAGCAATTAAATTAGCAAAAACTTACACTGGTCGTAGCTCAGTAATCAGCTTCTCAGGTGGTTACCATGGTATGACTCACGGTTCTTTAGCAATGACAGGCAACTTGTCTGCGAAGAACGCTGTGAACGGCTTAATGCCAGGTGTTCAATTTATGCCATATCCGCATGAATACCGTTGCCCATTAGGCATTGGTGGTGAAGCGGGTGTAGACGCATTAACGTATTATTTCGAAAACTTCATTGAAGACGTAGAAAGCGGTGTAACGAAACCTGCAGCTGTAATCTTGGAAGCAATCCAAGGCGAAGGCGGTGTAGTGACTGCACCTGTAAAATGGTTAAAGAAAATCCGCGAAGTGACTGAAAAGCACAACATCGTGTTGATTCTTGATGAAGTACAAGCGGGCTTTGCACGTTCAGGTAAAATGTTTGCCTTTGAACATGCAGGTATTGAGCCAGACGTCGTTGTAATGTCTAAAGCAGTTGGTGGTAGCTTACCACTTGCAGTATTGGGCATTAAACGTAAGTTTGACGCATGGCAACCAGCAGGTCACACGGGTACATTCCGTGGAAACCAACTTGCTATGGGTACTGGTCTTGCAACAATCAAAACCATCAAAGAACAAAACTTGGCTCAAAACGCACAAGAGCGTGGCGACTTCTTACAAGCTGAAATTAAAAAATTAGCGGTAGAATTCCCATGTATCGGCAACGTACGTGGCCGTGGTTTGATGATTGGTGTTGAAATTGTTGATGAACGTCAAAAAGCAGATCACATGGGGTCTTTACCAGGTGATTCTCAATTGGCAGCAGCAATTCAAGCAGCATGTTTCAACAACAAATTGTTGTTAGAAAAAGGTGGTCGTAACGGTACTGTAATTCGTTTACTTTGCCCATTGATCATTAACCAAGCTGAATGTATTGAGGTGATCGTTCGCTTCAAGAAAGCTCTTGCTGAAGCACTAGTTGCAACTCGAGGCGCGTAAGACATGGTAGATTTTGCAGAACATCGTAAAGCGTTATTCTGCAATGATGCACAATCCATTGCCGACTATCAGTCTGCAATGGATTCAGCTGTAAAAGCTGTATCTGCATGGTTGCAAAATGACAAAATGTACACCGGCGGTAGCATTAAAGAGCTTCGTAGTGCAATTGCATTCAATCCTTCAAAAGAAGGTATGGGTGTACAAAAATCACTAGACCGTATGGTTGAGCTGTTCTTAAACAAAAGCTTAAAAGTACATCACCCACATTCTTTAGCGCATTTGCATTGCCCAACAATGGTAACAAGCCAAATCGCTGAAGTGCTCATTAACGCGACAAACCAATCTATGGACTCATGGGATCAAAGCCCTGCCGGTTCATTGATGGAAGTTCAGTTAATTGACTGGCTTCGCCAAAAAGTTGGTTATGGTGCAGGTCAAGCAGGTGTATTCACCTCTGGCGGTACGCAGTCTAACTTAATGGGCGTTTTGCTTGCACGTGATGCATGTATTGCTAAAAACTGGAAAGACGAAAACGGTAGACCGTGGTCTGTTCAGCGTGACGGCGTACCTGCGGAAGCAATGCGTAACGTCAAAGTGATCTGTTCTGAAAACGCACACTTCTCTGTGCAAAAGAACATGGCCATGATGGGTATGGGCTTCCAATCTGTAGTGACTGTTCCTGTAGATGCAAATGCACGCATGGACATGGATGCACTTGAGAAAACCATGGCGCACCTTCAAGCTGAAGGTAAAATCGTCGCATGTGTAGTTGCAACTGCGGGTACAACCGATGCAGGCGCAATTGACCCATTGAAAGAAGTTCGTGCAATCACCAACAAATATGGCGCGTGGATGCATATCGACGCAGCATGGGGCGGTGCTTTAATTTTATCGAATGATTACCGTGATATGTTAGACGGTATTGAACTGTCTGACTCGGTAACGCTTGATTTCCATAAGCATTACTTCCAAACGATTTCATGTGGTGCGTTCTTGCTGAAAGATGAAGCGAACTATCGTTTCATGCATTATGAAGCTGAGTACTTAAACTCTGCTTATGATGAAGAGCATGGGGTTCCTAACTTGGTGTCTAAGTCACTACAAACAACTCGCCGTTTTGACGCGTTGAAATTGTGGATGACGGTTGAAGCGCTAGGTGAAGAGCTTTATGGTTCGATGATCGACCATGGTGTAGGTCTAACACGTGATGTTGCAGATTATATCAATGCAACTGACGGTCTAGAAATGCTGGTTGATCCGCAATTTGCATCGGTATTGTTCCGTGTAGTGCCAGCAGGCTACCCAGCTGAATTGTTAGATACATTGAACCAAAACGTAGCAGACGAATTGTTTGCACGTGGTGAAGCGAATATTGGTGTAACTAAAGTAGGTCAGGTTCAATCTTTGAAAATGACGACTTTAAGCCCAGTAGCGACTTTAGACAACGTGAAGAATTTGCTTGCTCTGGTGCTTGCAGAAGCTGACCGTATCAAAGGCCCAATCGCTGACGGTACATATACACCTGCAATTGACTAATTGTCATTTTGTAGTTGTAGAAGAAGGAGCTCATTTGAGCTCCTTTTTTTTGTTTTAAATGAAAAGGCGCTTAATTTATTACATGGCCACAATTTTTCATTGAGTGATGATAGTTTACTGTGTAGGCAGATTTTTACTTTGACGGATCAAAGTAACTAAAATCCTTCTCAGGGAAAAGGTACATCCATGTGACCATTACCTTATAGTGACATCCCTGTCGCCAGTCGCGATATTCATTGATGTTTATCATTTGATGAATGAGATACCACTTAATATTTATAACCAATAGAAGGCTTGTAAAGGAGTTTCCCTCTCCTTGTAGGAGAGGGTTAGGGTGAGGTGAATGCAATACGATATTGATGTTATGCCGCAAATAATGGACTAAAACCTTTCTTACGCAGCAGTTTGCGGTACATACTCGAACTGCGGTCCGCAGGGAAATGCGCTTCGATGCTTAAATCTAAGGGTAAATATTCAGGCTTTTGCGATTCAGAGACTAAACGGTCTTCTTCAAATATTTTCAGGTTAAAGTCATAAGCATCTTCGACAGGTAAGTCTTTGTCATAATTGCGGCAAATGGGAGCAAATAGACGGGTGGAGCGGGCAGTCATGGGGGATGCCGCATTCATAATCACTTGCTTGCTGTCGTTTGGAAAATGTATGGTGAGCGTTGCAGTAAAGGGTAGATGAATCTCAAAATGCCGTAGCCATTCAAAGCCATCTTGTCCTCGTTGTTCTAATCCAATTGGGTAGCGCCCAACACTGCTCCAATAGTCTGCATTAAAGCCAGTTGCTGTTTCCGTGGTTTTATAGTCAGGCACTTCTACATTTTCAGGGTCGCCAAAGGTATCAGGATGTACCCAAGCAAAATGCGCGACATCAATAAAGCCTTCAAGCTGACGGCCTGCAAAACATTGAAAATCGACCGTTGGGCACACCAATTGCTGAAACTCGGCTTCATCCCAATATGGCATGACTGGAATGTTTGGCGCAGCATCTTTAGTGGCAGTGAGCGAACACCATATCAGTCCATAGCGCTCAACAGCGGCATAAGTACGTAAGTTAAAGCGAGGTGAAATTTTGTGCTCAGGATGTGCAGGGATGCGGTTGCAATGACCGTGTTCACCAAAGCGTAAGCCATGATAGCGGCAGACTACCCCTAGACCATCATTTTTACCTAAGCTGAGTGGGACGCCGCGGTGAGGGCAGGCATCTTTAGCGACAATCAGTTCTTCTCCCATTTTATAAATGACGAGCGGCATATCTAAAAGCATGGTGCCATAAGGCTGTTCTGTAATGTCTCGAGCGAGTGCAATGGGATACCAAAATTCTGCAAGTAAGTGCCAGTCATGTTCTTCAAAAGTCATATGCACAGGCAAGTCCGGATTAAATGTCGCAATGGCTTTACTGGTCATTTTAGGCTCTGTTTTTATGTAAACTTGCATATTGAGCGAACTAAAAATGTAATGAAATTTCAATTATTGGAATACGAGGAAATAAAAAATAGAACATGCAAATCTGCATCATTCAGAAAAAGAGGGGAATTTGAAAAAAGAAAATAAGACAAAATATGACAAGGACATGAATTCTTACGAATATCAAAGTAGAAATAAATAAGACCAATACTTTGATAAATTTCATTACATGTTGAAAAATAAAGAATTATATTTAAATTAATGTGCAATCATCAATTATCATAAAAGCGTCATAAAGATGTAACCTAACTGTCATACTCTAAAATCAAAATGCGTATATCGAAAAAGTACAAGACTTTATTAGAAAGTGGCGTACTCCAATAAATGCATCAATAAAGAGAGATGAGAATGCGCTTAAATCATATCGCACTTGCTATGGTACTCACTACTGGGGCAACAGTCGCTACAACTGCAAATGCAGCTCGTGACACGATCCAAATTGCTGGTTCTTCAACTGTACTGCCTTATGCAAGTATTGTTGCAGAAGAGTTTGGTAATACATTCCCACAATTTAAAGCACCTGTTGTAGGTTCTGGTGGTACTTCAGGTGGTTTGAAACAATTCTGTAATGGCGTTGGTGATAACACAATTGATGTTGCAAACGCATCTCGTAAAATTAAAGGTACTGAATTGGCTGCATGTAAAAAAGCAGGCGTTAACCAAATCTTAGAAATTAAAGTTGGATATGACGGTATCGTATTTGCTTCAAATGCGAAAAAAGCGGCATTCAAACTTCGCCCACAGCACGTATTTGCTGCACTTGCTGCTGAATTACCTTCAAAAGGTAAATTGGTTGCAAACCCATACACACGTTGGAATCAAATCGACCCAACTTTACCAAACGAAGCAATCACTTTAGTTATTCCTGCATCAAACCATGGTACACGTGAAGTGTTCCAAGAAAAAATGGTCGATGCTGGCTGTGAAACTTATGAAGCTTTCGCAAAATTAGATAAAGATGCTCAGAAAAAAGCATGTTCAACATTCCGTAAAGATGGTCGTGTGATTGAAATCGCAGGCGACTATACAGAGACATTGGCACGCTTAAAAACTTCACCTAACGCTGTAGGTGTATTCGGTCTAGGTTTCTATGACCAAAACCGTGACAAGTTACGTGTAGCAACAGTGAATAATGTAGCGCCATCTGAGAAAACAATTCTGAATGGTTCATACCCAGTATCTCGTCCATTGTTCTTCTATGTAAAGGGTGAGCACTTAAAATCAATTAAAGGCTTAAAAGAGTTCACAGAATTCTTCCTAAGTAAAAAAGTATCAGGTAAAGGTTCTAAGCTAGAAAAAGCAGGCTTAATTTCAATGTCTGACAAAGAACGTGCTGCGGTACTTGCAAACTTCAAAGCGGGTAAGGCTGTTAAATAAAGTATGGAAATAGCCAATGGCAGGGTCGACCTGCCATTGGCTTTTTGCAAAGAAACAGTTTTTTCAAGAAGGGCTTTTGAAAAAACAGTGGAGATTACATGAATCTGCTACTTATTGGTGTGTTGCTCGCAATTATTGCAATCGCTTATCAAGTTGGACTGACTAAAAGTCGCAAACTTGCAGGTAAAGGCAATAACTCAGCAATGTTGCATTCACGACCGGGCTACTATGGTGTTTTGGTCGCTTTATGGTGTGGGATTCCCGCTTTTTTAATCTTGATTGTTTGGAACTTGGTTGAACCGAGTATTTTTCAACATGTTATTTTAAATAATGTCCCTGAAAATATTCGTTTAAGTTTAGATCCTGCAAGCACGAGCGTAATGGTTGACCGCGTTCAAGCGATTGCTTCTGGTTTTGGGGTGAGTGATACGCCAGCTGCATATGAACTTGCAGCAGCAGAACAATTAAAGAAAATTGAAAACATTGGCTCATATGCAAAATTGGCCATTGTGATTTGTGCGGGATTGATTGGTTTAGTCATGGCTAAACGCCGCATCGCAGAAAAATATCGTGCACGTAACCAAGTCGAAAAAGTCATTAATATCGCATTGGCACTGTGTTCGGGTGTCGCAATCCTGACAACAGTTGGCATTGTGATGTCGATGTTCAGTGAAGCCATGCGTTTCTTTAGTTTTGTCAGTCCACTAGATTTCTTCTTAGGCACTGAATGGAACCCCGGTTTTAGTACATCAGGGAATGCTGAAGGTAGTTATGGTTTGCTGCCACTTCTTTGGGGCACACTCATGGTTAGTGGAATTGCGCTATTGGTTGCTGTTCCAGTTGGTCTGATGATTGCGATTTACTTGGCTGAATATGCCAAGCCAAGTTTCCGTGCTTGGGCAAAACCGGCCATTGAAGTTCTCGCAGGTATTCCAACGATTGTTTACGGTGTATTTGCCTTAATGATTATTGGACCTTTTGCAAAACAGCTCGGCGCGTATATTGGACTCGATATTAATGCAACCAGTGCTTTAACAGCAGGCTTTGTGATGGGGATTATGATTATCCCATTCGTTTCATCATTATCTGACGACATCATTACTCAAGTTCCTCGCGCGCTTCGTGATGGTTCACTTGGTTTGGGTGCTACAAAATCAGAAACCATTCGCCAAGTGGTGATTCCAGCAGCATTGCCGGGCATCATCGGTGCATTCTTATTGGCTGCATCTCGTGCAATTGGTGAAACCATGATTGTGGTGCTTGCAGCAGGGAACAGTCCTTTACTGCATATCAACCCACTCGAAGCGGTATCTACAGTCACCATTACCATCGTAAACCAATTAACAGGTGATACAGACTTTGCGAGTCCTCAAGCATTGGTTGCTTTTGCACTTGGTTTAACACTGTTTGTGATTACTTTAGGTCTGAATATTGTTGCACTGTACATTGTGCGTAAATACCGTGAGCAATACGAATGAGTACGACGAATATATCAAATATGGATCAAACTTTTGATCCGTACGCAGCCGCAGAGCTTCGTGAAAAACGTAAGAAAATCATTGAAAACTCATTGGCGAAAAGACACCGTAAAGAAAATACCTTCCGTGTCTTGGGCTTTAGTGCAGTAGTGACTGGCTTATTGTTCGTCGTGCTATTGTTTGGCAGTATTTTAGCCAAAGGCTTACCAGCATTCTGGCAAAGCTCGATGACGGTGCCTGTGTTTTTTGATCCAAGTATCGTCAATGTAGGAGCGAAACCGGTTCAAAAAGAAGGTGAATCTCCTGCACAGTTCCAAGAGCGTTTTATTGCTTGGCAAACTGAAATGGGCATGGTGGATTGGGATGCGCTGATCGTAAATGGGATCATTGCAAAAGATCCAGCGATTGCCTCTCAACGTGATGATCTCAACAGTTTATATACCAGTTCAGAAGCATATCGCTTACGTGACATGGTTATGGCAGATCCGTCATTGATCGGTCAAAAACAAGATTTTAAAATCCTTGCAGATGCCAATGTCGATGTCTGGTTAGCGGGTAATATTGACCGTAGCTTGCCTGATGAACAGCAGCAATTGAGCCCAGAAGTACGCCAACTCGCAGATAAACTCAAAGCTGACGGTGTGATTACTAACTCATTTAATACTGAAATATTTAAAAATCCAGACTCTCGTAGCTCACCTGCAACTTCCGGTTTAGCAGGGGCGTTTATGGGTTCACTCTTCATGATGCTGATCGTGATCATTATTTCGATTCCAATCGGTGTAGCATCCGCAATTTACTTAGAAGAATTTGCACCTAAAAACTGGATTACCGATGTTGTCGAAGTCAACATTAACAACCTAGCAGCGGTTCCTTCGATTGTCTTTGGTTTGCTCGGTGCTGCGATCTTTATTGGTTGGATGCACATGCCGCTTTCGGCACCTGTGGTTGGTGGTTTAGTCTTAAGTTTGATGACACTTCCAACGGTCATTATTACCACACGTGCTTCACTAAAAGCTGTCCCGCCATCGATTCGTCAAGCCGCATTAGGTTTAGGTGCATCACGTTTACAAACTGTATTTCACCATGTCTTGCCACTGGCATTGCCGGGTATCTTAACTGGTGCCATTATTGGTGTTGCGCAAGCCTTAGGTGAAACTGCTCCATTATTATTGATTGGTATGAGTGCCTTTGTGGCAAGTGTACCAGCCACTCCTTTAGATCAATCCACTGCATTACCTGTACAAATTTTCCTTTGGCAAGGTAACGAGCTACGTAACTTCTTTGAAGGGCGTACCGCAGCAGCAATCATTGTACTTCTTGCTCTCATGATCGGCTTAAACAGTTTAGCGATCTGGTTACGTAAGAAATTTGAAGTACGCTGGTAATTGAGGGCATTATATGAATAGCGTCGTTACAACTGAAAAGAATTCCTTATATCAGGATAAGTCCGTGAATCCAGAACAAACACAATTTACCTCTGCTCAGGGCAGCCAAAAACAAACCAATACTGCGTTTGTGTCACAGTTCGATACGCAATCTAGTGCGAAAAAAGATGCGAAATCGACCAATGTGAAAATCAGTACCAATGATGTGCATGTGTACTATGGCGAATCTGAAGCGATCAAAGGCATAGATCTGAACATTTATGAAAATGAAGTGATAGCCTTTATTGGACCGTCTGGTTGTGGTAAGTCAACTTTCCTGCGTACGCTCAACCGTATGAATGACACGATTGATTCTTGTCGTGTGACAGGACAAGTGCTCATGGATAATCAAGACATCTATGATCCAAATCTTGATGTGGTATTACTGCGTGCGCAAGTTGGCATGGTATTCCAAAAGCCGAACCCATTCCCAAAGTCAATTTTTGACAATGTCGCTTATGGTCCTAAACTGCATGGATTGGCGCGTGACAAATACGATATGGAAGAAATTGTTGAAAATAGCCTGCGTAAAGCAGGCCTTTGGGATGAAGTGAAAGATCGTTTGAACCAACCGGGTACGGGGCTTTCAGGTGGTCAGCAGCAACGTCTATGTATTGCGCGAACCATTGCAGTCAGTCCTGAAGTGATTTTGATGGATGAACCTTGTTCAGCACTCGATCCGATTGCAACTGCAAAAGTAGAAGAACTCATCACTGAACTTTCAGCGCAATATACCATTGCGATTGTGACGCACTCGATGCAACAAGCAGCACGTGTTTCTGACCGTACTGCATATTTCCATTTGGGTGATTTGATTGAAGTGAATTCCACTGAAAAAGTCTTTACTCAACCGGATCATCAATTGACTGAAGCGTATATTACCGGGCGTTTTGGCTAATCTAGTCTGTCTAAAAAAGAGCCGAAAGGCTCTTTTTTTATGAAGTCAATAATTAGGTAGAAAAGGATTGATAGAAATAAAAAGCTCAATTTGACTCAATGAGAATTATTTTCAAAAAATAGATTGAATTTTTGTGATGTAACCCACATGTTATACAACATAAATATGAATTAAATGAGTTTCAATTTTATGCTATTTCATAATCCCAAGTTGCCTGCGGAAATTCGTGTAAGCCATTTAAATGCACGTATTAATGAACAACGAAAAAAAATTGCGCAAACGACTGCATCTAAACTTGAGCTGCTGCAACTAAGCCAACAATTATCAAAAGAAGCGCGCGCACGTAAAAAGAATAACCAAAAAATTTATGTAATCGATTTTAATGGTGATACCGCTGCATCTGCGGTAACGAGTCTACGTGAAGAAATTACCCTGATCTTAGCGACAGCAAAAGCAGGACGTGACCGCGTGGTTTTACGTTTAGAAAGTCCAGGCGGGATGGTGCATGGCTATGGTCTGGCCGCTGCACAATTGGTACGTTTACGTGATGCTGGATTTAACTTAACCATTTGCGTGGATAAAGTTGCTGCAAGTGGTGGCTATATGATGGCCTGCATTGCAAATGAAATAGTTTCAGCTCCATTTGCAGTTGTGGGATCGATTGGCGTGGTTGCACAAGTGCCAAACTTTAACCGTTTATTGAAAGAAAAACATATCGATTTTGAACTGTATACAGCAGGTCAGTTCAAACGTACCGTCACTATGTTTGGTGAAAATACGGCTGAAGGTAAAGCCAAATTTGAAGAAGAGTTGCAGCAAACGCATAACTTGTTTAAACACTTTGTTGAAAAATACCGTCCTCAGCTTAATGTCGATAAAGTTGCAACAGGTGAGCATTGGTATGGTCAAGATGCCATTGATCTTAATCTAGTCGATAAGCTCCAAACGTCAGATGAATATCTGTTAAGTCTTATGCCACAACATGATGTATATATGATTGAAACCCGCAAAAAACCAACACTGGGTGAGAAGTTAGGCTTACAAGCAGCACAAATTGCGGATTCATTGGTTCCTGCTGTCATGTCTAAAGTGATGGAGTCATTGAGCAAAGCTAATGCAAATATCGTTCAATTAAAAGATCTAAAATTTTAAAATCTTTATGCTTATAAAGTATTTAAAGCTCACTTCGGTGAGCTTTTTTTATGCTAAACGATGCTGTTGTGATAGATTGCGTTGCGTACATAGATATTGATGATAATGATGTCTAATTTTCTGTTTATTTTAGGTGGTGTCATTTGCCTAATGGTTTGGCCTTGGCTATATTTGCTGCATTTTCAAAGTGTGAAAAAATCTGTGCTGAAACAGTATGCTGCGCTGTTTGGCCCAGCAGCAACACTGTTGGCAGGCTATATTTATTGTTCATCACTACAGGTAGATGTTCGCTCTGAAGCCTGCGGCACTGTTGTGGCCTATCAGAGTTATATGAGTAGCGGAAATATAAATAAAAGACAGCCTTTTGAGCGGGTTGAAATTTTAGTGAATCATACAAAATATACACGGCATTTTCGTATAGATGATGATCTACAAAAAATGCCAGCGGGAGCAAAAGCGTGCTTTCAGTATTATGACCGAAAATTGAATCCGCAAATGTCAGATTCAATCTTAATTCAATGGACTGCTTAAATATTTAACTGATGTTACGCAGTAACACCAGAAGTGCAATTTGATTCAAATAAAACAACGATACGCGGTAACGTCATCCGCAAGTGTTTGAGACAGGGCTGCTTCTAATCAAAAATGTTTTTGCGATACTTTGAATACGTAGACGCGAGCGAACGAGTTTTGCGGTGAGGAGCATTGCTCCGCAAGATGGTTTCCTTGCGAAGCTTCGCTTCTCATTTTGCCGAATGAGAAACATCGTTTCGTAAAAGTACCTCCAGCCGAAGGCTAATCCCGTTATTCAATTCCTAGATGTAAGACTCCGTCGAATAGACTTAAAAATCATTTTTAAAATGAGAAATTACTTCTAGGTGCGTAACATCAGTATTTAAGATAAAAAATATTCAGGCTTTTGTTTAGCGTTATTCAACAAATTTGATGTCATTAAACAAATACCACCAGTGATCATCGCACCAAGTGTTGCGAGCAGCATATCTTTATGCGCATCCCAAATATCACCTTGTTGCCCATTATAATTTTCAGCTTCTTCTGGTGATAAGCCAATGGCAATCAGCCATTCGATCCATTCATAAAATAAACTGGTCGCCATGACGAATTGTACGACCAATAAAAAGAGTGTTCCGGCTTTTAATTGTGGTAGCCAGATTTGAAATATGCGATAAAAGAACGGATAGAGCAGCAATCCATAGGCAAGGTGTACAAGCCGATCATACATATTCCGAGACCATCCCATGCTTTGGTCAAGGTTGAAACCGAAGAGAGCTTGTGTCCATTCAGAATAAGGCACATAAGAATATAAATAATGGGCACCGATGACATGAATCAGTAAAAAGCCAAGATACAGGCAAACAGTTGCGAAACTTAGCCCTATTTTATAAAGGAAAACGAGCAGCACGATCAGCATAAACGCTGTGCCAATTTGATGGAGGATATATGCTTCCATTTCTAAAGGTTGGATACTGGCGATCACAATGGCAAGAGTTAATAACGCAAAAGCTAAGATGTGCTTAAGTTTTAATTTGAAATCAATCATGAAAAGGCAAAGCTCAAATTTTTTATCGGTGTGCAATGTTTATAATTCGCGGCAAGTATAGCCATAATGCGATGAAAAGTGATAGTTAGACGGCGCTAGAATTTGTGCATTATTTTTTCAAATGTCTTTAGTTTGCGGCTGGGGATAAGTATTTTTAAAAAGATTGTATTAAACTCAGATGAATATCGATGTTTAAGTATTTGGTAGTAACTATGGCCGTTGTTGAGGCATTTATTGCGACTCAAAATTGTTATTTTAACTATGAGTTTGAAGAACTTAATTTAACAGGTGATTTTCCAGAAGAGCTCTCTGTGTCTTTGCGCGGCATGATGTTTCGCCATAAGATTCAATATCCCGATACCACATATTATGTTTATTATTCAGATGTTTTAACAGGCTGTGAATTACAAAGGATGAAAGATGATTGGGCGAAATATTGCCCTGCAGAATAAAATTGCGTCTAAATTTTCTATCTCCTTGCGGAGCATGCTCCTCATCTCAAAGAGAGCAGAAGTATTATAAATAAAAAACGAGGCATGAAGCCTCGTTTTTTTTTGATCTATCTAAAATTAGATTTTAGAAATAAGATCTTTAATGTTTGCTGCTTGAGTTGATGCATTACCTGTATATGTTGCAGGTGTCATTTCTGCAAGACGTGCACGGTCAGCAGCTGGAACAGCTTCTAATTCGTTACCATTTACGAAATCAACCATCATTTCGCGAGTCATTGCTTGACCACGAGTTAGGGCTTTAAGTTTTTCGTATGGTTTTTCAACTGCATAACGACGCATAACAGTTTGAATAGGTTCAGCAAGTACTTCTTGCGCATGGTCAAGGTCTTCTAGAATACGTTGAGCATTCAATTCAAGTTTACCAATACCTTTAGAGCAAGCTTCAAAAGCGATCAAGCTTTGTGCAAAACCAACGCCCATATTACGAAGAACAGTAGAGTCCGTTAAGTCACGCTGCCAGCGAGATACAGGAAGTTTTTCGCCTAAATGCGCAAGTACTGCATTTGCAATACCCAAGTTACCTTCGGAGTTTTCGAAGTCAATTGGGTTTACTTTATGCGGCATAGTTGAAGAACCAACTTCGCCTTCTTTCAAACGTTGTTTGAAGAAACCGAGAGAGATATAACCCCAAACGTCACGGTTAAAGTCGATCAAGATGGTGTTGAAACGACGTAGCGCATCAAAAAGTTCCGCCATGTAGTCATGTGGTTCGATTTGAGTGGTGTACGGGTTAAATTCTAAACCTAATGATTCAACAAATGCTTGTGAATGAGCAGGCCAGTTAATTTCAGGGTATGCAGAGTAGTGCGCGTTGTAGTTACCTACTGCACCATTGATTTTACCAAGTAATTCAACTTGTTTGAATTGTTTGATTTGACGTGCAAGGCGGTAAGCCACGTTCGCCATTTCTTTACCCAAAGTTGTTGGGCTTGCAGTTTGGCCGTGTGTACGAGACAACATAGGTTGTTCAGCGTGTTGTTCAGCCAAAGCAACGATTGAATCGATGATTTGCTGCATTGCTGCAACTAAAACTTCACGGCCATTTTTAAGCATTAAAGCATGAGACAAGTTGTTGATGTCTTCAGAGGTACATGCAAAGTGAATGAATTCACCCGCATTTTTAAGCTCTTCGATATGTGCGATTTGCTCTTTTAAGAAGTACTCAACTGCTTTTACGTCATGGTTTGTTGTACGTTCAATTTCTTTAATGCGGTTTGCATTGTCTTCAGAGAAGTTCGCAACAATTGCATCAAGCGCAGCGTTAGTTTCAGCACTGAACGCTGGAACTTCAGTGATTTCAGGACGGTTTGCAAGCGCTTGTAACCAACGCACTTCAACAGTCACACGAGCATGGATTAAACCAAACTCAGAGAGGAAGGGACGTAGAGCATCACATTTGCTAGCGTAACGTCCATCTAATGGAGAAAGTGCGGTTAAAGCGTTCATAGCGATTCCTTAAATTTTGGAATTAAACGTAAAACAAAAAAGCCCGTACTGCATCAGTTAAACCACCTGATACTGTAAACGGGCAAGATCTTGAATATCTTGTAGTAGCTTGCGCTTACTGAAAATCATACCCCATGAGCTACCACCGAGCTGACGCCATAAATGTGCCATTTGTAAGCCGGTAAATAAGGTGGCGCGAATGCGATTGGTATGAGAGGTGTCTTTAAATGCTTCGGCATTACCACGAACCATAATACGTGGATTAATTTGGCCAGCAGTTTCAATATAGGTTTGCGCTAAATTGGCAATGATACTTGGATGTAAATAATTATTATCAAAAAAGGAAAGCTGTCTTAGAATTTTTTGTTGGGATTGTTCGATGATTTCGACAAATTTAGGATTGCTATAGACTTTCTTTTCTAACTGCAATAACGCCATCGCATACGTCATGGGTAGCTTAGTATTGGCAAGTTTAGGAAGTCTAGATTTGGGAGATGTATTGAAGGGTTGAGTAATGCTACTTTCTAAGGTTTTTAATCCCAGCGAAATATCCGCCAAGCCACTAAAAAAATCAAGCGTCTGACTAGACTGATTCGACTTAGGACGGATATTTAAACTGGCTTTAATGAGATGTTCAAAATAAAAGTTACCGCTTTCCCCGATACTCTGTTGCCCAGTCAATGCAGTCATGTGGGTCAGCTGTGTCGCTTGAAAAACAGCAGCTAACGCCAATGCACGATTTTGGCGAGTATTCAGAGTCTGAGGCTGTTGAAACGGTAACTCTGTCATCCGAAACAATCCTTATTCAATAAAATCCGGTTTAGGCGCATTGGTATGATGAATCACACCACCCCCTAAACAAACTTCACCGGTGTAGAACACCACACTTTGACCCGGTGTAACAGCACGTTGTGGCTCATCGAATTCGACACGCACACCATTTGGCGCTGTAGGGTCTTTAAATATTGTACAGTCTTGGTCAGGCTGACGATAACGAGTTTTCGCTGTGCAGCGGAAGCCTGATTCAGGAATCTCTTGTTCACCAGCCACCCAATCAATCGCTTCAGACCATAAAATGGTGCTTTGCATGAGTGGATGTTCATGACCTTGACCAACGACTAGGCGATTACCTTCGATATCTTTATGCAGTACAAACCAAGCGCCTTCTTCAGCACCTTTTAGACCACCAAGACCGATGCCACCACGTTGGCCGAGCGTATAGTACATTAAGCCGTGATGTTCACCAACCTCTTTACCCGTGTCTAGGACGATTTTTCCGGGTTGAGCAGGTAAATATTGCTTTAAGAAGTCATTAAATCGACGTTCGCCAATAAAGCAAATTCCTGTTGAATCTTTTTTCTTCGCGGTGATTAGACCTAATTCTTCAGCGATTTTACGCACTTGTGGTTTTTCAATTTCACCCACAGGGAACAAAGTTTTGTTAATTTCACGACCATGCACTGCATGTAGGAAATAGGTTTGGTCTTTGTTGTTGTCTAGACCACGCAGTAGAGGTGCATACTCTTCACCACGTGAATTTTTTAGCGTTTCACCACGGCGGCAATAGTGGCCTGTCGCAATAAAGTCAGCACCTAAGTTGACAGCATGGTCTAGAAATGCGCGGAATTTAATTTCTTTGTTGCAGAGAATATCTGGGTTTGGTGTACGACCTGCGGCATATTCTTCTAAGAAATGCTCAAAGACACGGTCCCAATATTCCATCGCAAAGTTTGCGGTATGAAGTTTGATACCAATTTTGTCACAAACGGCTTGAGCATCGGCAAGATCTTCCATTGCCGTACAGTATTCCGTGCCGTCATCTTCTTCCCAGTTTTTCATGAAAAGACCTTCAACTTGATAACCTTGTTGAAGTAAAAGTGCTGCAGATACAGAAGAATCTACACCACCAGACATACCGACGATGACACGTTGTTGCATAGGATTAAGCATCCAAATTTGAAATTAAGGGAGAATTTTGGTGCTCGTAAATGAGCGATAAAGGAAATTTTTGACCTGAAAGAGCATCTTGCACTGCTTTAATCACTAATGGACTGCGCGCACGGGCAGACTCAATGAGTTCATCAAGCGTCATCCATACTGCACCGACAATACCTGTGTCTAACTGTGCATCGGAATGGTACTGAATGTCCTTAGCTAAGAAACAGAAACGGAAATAAGTACGATCAGGGAACATCGGAGGAGTATAAGTATACATGCCTAGGAGGTTCGTGATTTCTACATCATGACCTGTTTCTTCCATGGTTTCTCGAATGGCGGCTTCAATAATGGTTTCGCCAGCTTCAACATGACCTGCAGGTTGATTAAATACAGTATGGGTCACACCTTCTGTATGTTCTTCAACAAATAGGAATTTTCCGTCTTTTTCAACGACTGTAGCAACAGTGACATGAGCAGTCCAAGCGGTCATAGAAAAGCACCATGGGGTAAAAACGCTATTCTACAAAATTTAGGGAGCGGTGGCTATGATTGATTTTTTTCTTAATTTCCTTGAGATGCGTTTCAATATTGAAGTAAGAAGAACGTGGAGGAATCTTGTAAGATAAATCCATTGTACATATCTTCACACTGAAAATTATTTTGAGAATTAGATGAAAATACTAAGTTTATTTATATTTGTTATGTTAATGGTTAGTTGTACTGCAAAAAGCGGTGCTGATGAAAATTTGTTGCTTGTAGATGATGCAATTCTCGACGTTAAACAAACGCTGCCAAAGAAAAATAATGCATATACAGTTTGGAAAGATATATACAGAGATGGTGCAACTATTAAATTAATATATCAGATGGATAATTATACATTTCCAAAAGATAAAATATATTTGTTAGAAGAATATGCAAAATCAGATTCTGTAAAGAATGTTATTTGCAAATCTTTATTAGAAACATTTGGTTGGGATTATTCTGTAGAGTCAATTACATATGATATGAGTGATACAGTTATATTTTCTTTTGTTTATAGTAAGAAAAATTGTTAAATAAATAAAAGTGTATTGTTTTATTAGTTAGTGAAATTATAGTTTTAGCTCAGTACTAACCGAGTTGTTAGAGATTTAACATTACTGCTTTTCAAAACTACTTGCTTAATAAAGTAGTAATAGATCTCTTTCATAAATCAAAAAACGATCTTCTTTTTGGTTAATATTTGCACTCCGGATTTCTTAGCATTCGTGCATAATCTGCGGATGAAATACATCGATTCAAACAAGCTTTCTGATCCTCA
>NZ_VOZI01000021.1:0-43224 GCF_013419835.1 Acinetobacter sp. YH12052 | reverse complement strand
AGGAATTGCCACAAGATACGATAAGCTAAAACGTAACTATCAAAGCGCTGTTGCTTTAGCTTGTATATTTATATGGTTGCCTCTTTAGCTCAATTTATCGGCTGTAAATGTCAACACACCCTAGTGTTTTTAGTCATTAAACATAAGCGGTTGTTTGTAATAAATCGCTGTTTACGGATTGAAGTAAGGTGCCGACATCGTACAAGCCTTGATTGAGAGCTGTGGTACTTTCACCGACCACTTGAACGAGATCACCGACCACAGGAAGTTCAGTGGCAATCGATGTAATCGGTGCAATGTCATCCAGTAAGGCATCTAAAGTGCCTGAAACATCTTGCACGACACCACCCACACTTGCTAAAGGATCGTTCAGGACGGATGTTAATAATTCGGTAGGATCAATACTGGCTACATAGTCGCCCGTTTCAGCCAACAAGCCAGTTAAATTACCCGTAGTTTCGCCTACTGCATTCAATAGCCCGCCAAGCAATGGCAGGTCAGAAAGTGCGTCTGTGATTGGTGCAGCAACACCACCTATATGATCAACCAAACCTGCAACTTCAGTCACAGTTTGACCGACCACACCAGTTACGCCATTGAGAGCGGTCTGTACACCGCCGAGAAGATCACCTGTCGCTAGTTGATCAGCTACAGCATGTAAGCCGTCACCTAAGGTGCCGACCAACTGATTTTCAACCGTGAGTACTTTTTCGATGGTCCCGCCAATGAGTGGTAGTTCAGTCAGTGCATCTGTTAAGGGCGCTGTTAAGCTATTCACGGTCTCTAAAACGCTGTCTACAGTATCCAAAACAGTATTTAAAACCAGTCCAACCGCTTTACTGATCCCTTGTAAAGTCAGGCTGAGTACACCGCTGATTTTTCCTGTAAATAAGTTCAACATGTCAGGTTCTCCAAGTTTTTAAATTATGATGTGTTATGTATTTGGCAGATTTGTTTTAGCAAAAGGGGACTGATGAAAACAAATTATGAAAGTATAGAAAGAATGAGATAAATCATGTAATTCTGCTAGAAAATCTAGAGAGATCAAAACCTTAGTCGAATAAAAATATAAATGTGTATTAATGTAATTAAAATGAGTTAAATCAAAGATATAAATGTACTTAAAAGGTGCGATTTTATTTTTTTAGACTGTGCAGTGACTATTTTTAAGGCAATAAGGTACTGTTCAAATCTTTAGCGCAAATAAACTGCAAATTCATTGGCACTCTTCAGCCGATCTTTGCACTTGGTCATGCCATAGATTGGGGCAATATCCAGTTACAGAGCGGTTACATCGCTGAATATAATTTAAATCATTAAAATAATTAAGGGTTTATAATTTCATGTGCGGACGAATTCTTAGTTTGAGGGAGGTATTGGGAATGGTTTTAGGTAATAAGCCACGTTGTAATAATTCTTCAAAGACCAAAACAGGGGCATAAGCATCGGCAGCGGCATAACGAATTTGCTCCGGACTTATGCGCTTTTTGGCCCAATTGGAGGTGCTGACCGATTTAGATTTTGGAAAATTCACACGAAAAAGCAGTGCCATGGCATTTTTTAAACCGACGGGTTGGCTTAAGCCAAAAGAAGCAAAGCACTTGGAGAGTTCCAATACACTATTCAGTTCGATGCCTTTTTTACGAAATAAATGCGCATCATTTTTTAAGCCAAAACCCACTTTAATTTGATCACGATTACTCAAGATTGGTCTTAAAAAATCCCAAGTGCATTCGTTCATTTGAAACAACCACGCCTGTTGCGCCGTCGCAAGTTGGATTAAATGTGGACCGGTAGAGACCTCACCTTTACGAAAAGTCGGCTTAGATTCAGAGTCGAAACCGAATAAGGCAGTCGTCTGCAATTCATCGGCCCAGTGTTGGCATTGTTCTGCATTGTGAATGACATGGATCTGCTCTGGCACTAAATTTTGGAACAATGGAAAATTTTTAATCTGTTCTTTTGTTGGCAAAATAGGTGTCGGTAGAGCATCAGTCATTGTGATTTAATTCAAAGGCTTGTTGTTGCAGCCTAGAGCGTTTAGTAGGGAAATGCAAATACCGAGATGCGGCGTTGAGCATGAGCCTTTGACTCACCTGCCTGTCATAGCGCGTTGCTATGACAGTGACGAGGGCACTTAAACACAGTGACCAAGAGGTTTAAAGACAGTAACTTAAAACAGAAAACGCGCAGTAAATAATACATTTACCAAGATCAGTAAGAATAAACCGATAAAGAGAAAGGCGAGAACCACCTCCCATGTTTTGGATGCACGTGGCTCACCATATTGATTGGCATTTGCAGACCCGGGGATGAGCATCAGCGCAATGCACATGACGATATTGAGCAACGGAATCAGCTCTAAGAGTGCAAACCAGCCTGAGAGATTAAAGTCATGCAAACGACGCACTGAAAAAATCATCAAAGGGATCAGCATTAAAATATTTAGGATCAATCCAATCACTTGCGTCATTGGATTTTCAGCATGAGCTATTAGGGCATTGAGGGTATTGGGCATCATGCTGACGATCAGTAGCATCAATATGCTCAGCATGAGGCCATAGAAGACATTCCAACCGATAAAAGACATGCGATTAAAACGACCGTCACGGTTCCAACCAGAGTTTATATTGGGTGAATTATTCATATTAAATGATCTTAAATTATCGTAAAAAGTATAGTTATCATTCATTTTTAGCCGCAAAAAAATTGAGCTAAAAACGACATAAAAATGTGAAAAAGTACAGGATTTGATCCTGAACATAAAAAGCGCGTTGATTATAAAGGTAAAGTACAAAAAAAGCCCACATGTGTGAGCTTGTTTGAGTAGATGTATTGCTGTTTAGAGCGATCTAGGCGGCATTTAATGATTTATCATTATTGTTGTTGAATCGTGGTTTGCTGAGAGCGGATCACATAGTTTTGGTAAGACGGAATCATGATCGCAGCAAGTATCCCGACTATAAACACCACGATATACAAAACAGCCAGCACGGTTTCCCAGCCTTTGGTCGGGCGTGGTTGTCCAAAGCTATTACTACCGCTATTACCCGGTGCAAATAACACATAGAGCGCAAATAATATATTCACTACAGGAACTAAGATCAGCAGTGCAAGCCATCCAGAATGGTCTCGGTCATGTAAACGACGGATTAAGAAAATGACGCTGTAATAAATGACGATGGCATACATGATAAAGAAAATAATCATGAGTGGCGTCGACATAGCACCCTCAGTCAGCGCATTTTGCGCGCCGGGTATGAGCAGGCCGACTACAACAGCAATTAGCGTAAAAATAATGCCGAGAAGTAGATTCCATGCAAGATATGCGCGCCGGCTAAAGCGACCACTGGCTTGGGTCGGTGAGTCAGATGTGAAGGTATTCATTATTATTCCTAGGCTTTGGTATTTTTATAAGTAGGCAAATTCTAAAATGAATATGTAGAAAATAAAAGGATGAAAAATAAACAGTACAAAAAGGCCCGCAAGGAGCGGGCTTTTTTGCGGTGAAGGAATTTTAAATATCCCATTCCACAAAGTTTTTCAGCAATTGCAGACCGGCTGTATGACTTTTTTCTGGGTGAAATTGTGTCGCAAACAAGTTTTCCTTGTGAATTGCGGTACAAAATTCCAAACCATAGTCACAGGTAGCAGCGACAATGCTTGAATCTTGCGGCTCTACATAGAAGCTATGTACGAAATAGAAACGAGCATCTTGCTCAATGTTTTTCCACATCGGGTGGCTAGGGTCTGCCTGATGCACTTGGTTCCAGCCCATGTGCGGCACTTTTAATCCCTCTACATCAGGAAAGCGTTTAACCGAACCTTCAAAAATACCCAATGCATCTGCACCGCCATTTTCTTCGGAATGCTGCATTAAAGCTTGCATGCCGACACAGATCGCAAGCACAGGTTTATTAAATGCCGCTTTACGGACCACATCATCAATGCCTGCATCATGCATGCCTTGCATACAGTCACGCATTGCTCCCACACCGGGGAACACAATTTTATCTGCTTGTGCAATCAGCTTAGGATCATTGGTGACATCAACAGTTGCACCCACGTGTTCGAGGGCTTTTGCTGCTGAGTGAAGATTTCCCATGCCATAGTCAAGAAGGGCAATACGGGTCATTACAATGTTCCTTTGGTAGACGCAACAGTATTTTCGGCACGCGGGTCAACTTCACACGCCATACGTAATGCACGGGCAAAGGCTTTAAATACGCTTTCAATTTGGTGGTGGCTGTTTTTACCTTTTAGGTTGTCGATGTGCAGCGTCATTAACGCATGGTTCACAAAACCTTGGAAAAATTCAGAGAAAAGATCCACATCAAAAGTCCCGATGCGCGCGCGAGTGAATGGAATATCCATCCAAAGACCCGGACGGCCAGATAAATCCACCACAACACGACTCAGTGATTCATCGAGCGGCGCATAGAAGTGACCGTAGCGACGTAAGCCTTTTTTATTGCCCAGTGCTTGAGCAAAGGCTTGGCCCAGTGTAATCCCACAGTCTTCTACGGTATGATGATCGTCAATTTCAAGATCGCCATCACAATGAATATCAATATCAAACAGACCATGTCGCTTGATTTGATCAATCATATGATCTAAAAATGGAACACCAGTGTTTAAAGTGCCTTGACCAGTACCATCAAGATTCACACGAACTCGAATTTTGGTTTCGTTGGTGTTTCTTACCACTTCACTGATACGATCTGTCATAGACACGTTCCTCAAATACGTCAAAATGATTGATGTAAAAATATTTTCGCTGTGACGAAAAGTCACCGCATATTAGATTGCTCAGGAGGGTTTATCAATGCCTATTACCGTACATGCCTATACTTCTTTAGAAAATGATGAAGTGCGTAGCCAGCTTGAGCGACTGTATGACACCAGCCCTGAGTTTAGCGACGGTTCCGATGCGATTGAACAACTTGAGCAGAACTTAGCTCAGTATACCTTAGTTTATACTGCAGAATTTAATACAAAATTGATTGGTGCGATTTGGTGTACAGGCCAAGGTGAAAGCAAAACCCTTGAATATATTGTGGTACACCCTGCAAATCGTGGGCGTGGTGTTGCAGAGCGCTTGGTCAGTGAGACCACCCGTATGGAAGAAGAAAAAGGGGTGAAAACTTTTGAACCAGGTTGTGGCGCGATCCACCGCTGTTTGGCACACATTGGAAAAATTACTGCGGCTGAATAACCTGCCCTCCAATAATAAAGCAGCCATTGAGCTGCTTTTTTGTTGGATAAATACAGTTTCGTCACTGTAATTTCAGCTGTGGAAATTTGAAATCACTCAAAAAATAAGCAAATAGTGTGAAATATTGATTTAAAAATAAACATTTGCACAAAAAAGCGCAACGGATGCTTGACGCCATGAGACTGAAATTGTTTAATACGCCCCATCGGCGTGATAGCTCAGTAGGTAGAGCAACGGATTGAAAATCCGTGTGTCCCCAGTTCGATCCTGGGTCTCGCCACCATATTCAAAACTGATTTTTCAGTTTATCAATCCCTGATCCCATCAGGGATTTTTTTTGCCTAAAAAATATGCATACGAAAAATATTTTTATAAATATGATTGACTAATTAACTGAGATGCGGCTTAATACACCGCATCGGCGTGATAGCTCAGTAGGTAGAGCAACGGATTGAAAATCCGTGTGTCCCCAGTTCGATCCTGGGTCTCGCCACCATATTCGAAAAAACCTCAAACCATTGTTTGAGGTTTTTTTTCGTCTGCTGTTTTTCAGGTGTTGATATTTCGCACAGTTTAACTGCTACAATCCATGCCAGATGATGAGCCCAATGGCTATAAGAAAATTATTAAAAAATAAGGGTTAAGGTTGTGAAGAAAATATTATTTCCTGTTTTGATCGGTATGAGTGTCTTGCTGAGCGCATGTGGTGGCGGGGGCGGCAGTAATGTCGATTCTTCCTATTCTAAAACCATTATTCAAAATGGTGTGACCTATGAATGTAAAAGTGAAAATGCAGCAGCGCTTTGTGATAATGGCAATTGTTCTTCTTGTGAATCATCGCTCGATAAAATAATCACAGCATCATGCAGCACCAGTATTTCCGCAGGGCAAACAATTTTTGCCGTGACCAAAACGGGCTGTGTATCCAATATGAAATCGGGCAGCAGAATAACTGCAGCATGTGATAATGGTCTGCTTAAATTAAAAGTTGGATCTAACTTTAGCTTAAATCAGGTGATTAACACGGGTACGACGATGAGCTCTGGTGAATATATTGTCGGCACAGAAGTGCTCCGCTGTAGGCTTTAATCAAATGAACATAGATTCGTGGAGTGACAGTTGAAGCGACTTCAATATGCGGCGATTGGACTGCTCTGTTTTGCACTGGGCTATATTGCGGCATCGTGGAATGACCAACCAAGCTTGACGTCGCCGCCACCTGAGCACTCGCTTGTAACTTTGGCGACGAGTAATCCTGTGGCACTCTTGGCTTTAGATCAAGATGCCTCGGATCAACCTCATTCTAAAGATATACAGCAACAACTCAAAAGCCAACATCGTCAGCTAAAGAGCATTATTCAGCAGACTTCAGATCAACAATTGGGGCGATATTTACAGCAGGCATTTCCCAATTACAGTTTTGCAGGGATTCAAAATAAGCAACAGTTTGCGCAGCAGATGTTAGACGAGTTTCTGCAAGCTAAAAATGATCCGCAGCAGCGATTGGCAGGGCAGGCCTATGTGACAGAACAATCACAGTTAGATGTAGATCAGGTTTTACCTCGTGAAATCTATGTCACACAGCCGCTATATGCACATTTTGATACCTTGGGTAAAGTTCCAAACAATACGCAAGTCATGGTGCGTTGGATGCATCGTGATAGCGGTGAAGTGCTGCTCTTTACGCCACGCAAAGTCAGTGAGCAACAGCAACAAAACTGGGTGAGTTTCTATCCTATGACTGGATGGAAAACTGGTCATTATGATGTGAAATATTATCAAATGAATGATCAATTAAGCCCGATTGCGCAGACCAGTTTTTATATACAGCATGTGATTGAGTAAATATTTGAAGCTCAAATTTTATCGCTGAAGCTATGACTTAAGTGCTAGTTTCCGACCCTAAAAATTCGATTAAAGTGATAAAAAAACAACCAATGAATCCCCGCAATGAAAGATCTTTTCTCTACAGGGAGTGCGCTGTATCAACAAGCACGTCCAAGTTACTCTGCTGAAGTCGTTGATAGCATCTTGCAGCATGTTGCCGTGCGTGAACTGGCATGGGACTGCGGTGCAGGTTCAGGTCAATTTACCAAAGGTTTGGCACCCTATTTTCAACAGGTTTTAGCGGCAGATCTGAGTGCTGAGCAATTGGCACAAGCACCCAATTTAGATAATGTGCGTTATGAGCAAGCTAGCGCCGAACATTGTCCGCTTACCGACCATTCAGCGGATTTAATCACAGTCGCGCAAGCGATTCATTGGTTCGATTTTGCTGCATTTTATGCAGAAGTACGACGCGTATTGAAACCCCAAGGTCATATCGCCATTGTGGGTTATGGTCTGATTCAATTTGAACACGCGGAATTGAACCAGCTTTTACAGGATCTGTATTTTGTCACGTTAAAAGGCTATTGGGATGCTGAACGTCGTTACATCGACGAAGAATATCGTAGTATTCCGTTTCCATTTCAGGAGTTAGCAGTCCCTCAGCTGTTTTTAAATTACAGGTGGAGTGCACAGCAAATTTTGGACTATTTGCAAACGTGGTCTGGGCTTAAACACTATCAACAGCGGCATCCGACACTTCAGCCGTGTGCAGCTTTGCAGGATTTCTTTAGCCGACATCCGCAGCAAGAGTTTGCTTTGTCATTTCCTGTACTATTAAGAATTGGAACAGTATAAAAGAGAAAAAGCAGCGGCAATGCAGATAGGTAAAGGATGATATCTCAAGTCCAGAATGAGCAAAGTGAGGTTTAAATAAGCTGTGCTCTCCTGCCGTTTGTCGGGGTTAAATCTGGTAAATTGATTAATTGTTGTACAATAATAGCAGTGTAAATTTTTTCAATTTTCAATTTTTAAATCTCTCGGAATGAACATGATAAATCTCCCTAAATCTGTTTCCGTTTTGGTTTTTGTTAGTGCAGCAATGACGGCTATGAGTACATTGGCTGCGGAAAAAGCCACTACAAAAGCTGATGAAACCGAACAACAAGCTATTCAGATGCCTGCTTTAACCATTATGGCAGAGCGTGAAATGCGTGCAGAGACGGGCATTGTTGAGTATCAAGAGCAGGTGGATCGCCGTAAAGCCTTACAGCAACGGGTGATGCAACTTGAGCGTGATACTCAAAACAAAGGTGTCGATGCAACAATCGTGTCAAATATTGATATCTTACCTGCCACAGCAGTGCCAGATATGTCGAATTTATCGCCTTTGATGCAACAGCATGTTTTAAATATTGCCGCAGGTTTGCAGTCTTCTGACCCACGCAATGGTTTATATATTATGTTGCAACCCTTTGGGATTGACCGTAATGCGACCAATGTGCAAATCAGTCGTGAGCAAATCAATCTCGGAAACATCGACCGTCAGTTAAATACCAATCCGATCAAGACCCCATAATCGAATACACCTCTACAGCAAATTGAATGCGAAAATTCATGCTTTATCCATGAATTTTCGTTTTGATGGCATGCGTAATTTAGGTCTTTCTACATTGATGAAGTTAAATAGCATCGCTAAAAAACATGGCTATTTTATCGTCAATCTTCAAACTTTTCGTTAAACTGAATAAAAGAGGGTTCGGAGCTCATTATGCCGCGTATCTTTGTTGTCTTGGCCAGTGCTACGGTATTGGTCTTTGGATGGATGTTTTATCAATATTCAGTACAGCAAAAAGAAGCTGTGCAACTCTCGACCTATGAAACGGTTTTGCGCGAAAAAACCGAGCAAATTTTTCAGCAAGCTCAGCACTGGGAAGAACCGATACAACTTAATGTGACAGATGCACGGCTAACGGGTGATTATAAAATCATGTCGGATTTTATTTTGAGCCAAATGCTGCAGCGTGCAGAAGCGCGAAATCAATATATTCGTGATCTTAAAGCACTGAATTGGGATAAATTTCTCGACATCGATCGCTTGTTGCAAGATAAAAAAAACCAATATCAAGAGACTGAGCAAATGCTGCAACAGGTGCATGCAGTGGTCGATGCTTATGAGCAAAAAACCACACAGCAAGAGGAAAATGGTTTAGCTCAGGCCAAACAGTTGACGGTCAAACAGGTGTTTCGTCAGCAAATTGCCCAGAGTTTAAGAGACAGTCGTGATAGTGATGAGTCGCATGCTTTATTTGAGTTAGAAAAGCAAAGCTTGGCGAAGGCTGATGAGCTCTTTGCTGTGCTGAAAGCCAATAAATGGGAAAAGAAAAATAAATTATTTATGTTCTATGAAGATGCGCCTTTAAAGCAGTTTAATCAGCTTTATACAGAGATGTTAGCGCTCAATGCGCAAATGGATGAGATCCGCCAAAAGAACCGTTCAGAGTTGAAACAAAAGCTTTAACTGACTGTCATCTCTCTTTCAAAATTGCGCGATAAAGTGGCTTATAGCAAGGTTTTACATCATATAGAGGTCCATGCTCATGCGAGCTATTCAGATTTTTGATGATATTCAGCAGGTCTATATCGACTTTATCGCGAACCGCCAATATCCACGTTTGGAAAGTTTAAACAATTGGGGCAAGAACCGTTTTTTCTTCAGTCAGTATTTTCGCATGATTGAAGATTGGCATCTGACTGAACAGATTGTGATTGAATTTAATCAACAATTTTATAGTTTGGATACAGGGACGGCGCCTGACTTTATGGATCAAGACAAATACATGGCTTGGTTGATGGAACAATTACAAATATTAAAATAAGTCCTTTTCATTCAAATTATTCAGCACAGCTTCGAGATATGTTATGCAATTCAAAGCCATCCTTTAGCGGATGGCTTTTTTTGTTGCTAGCGAACTTAATTGGGGGGAGCGTGGTCTGAGCTAGTATGAATGGCGCAGAAAACGTGAGCCCTAAAATTGTCCTGAGGCATTGGATTTGCAAATTTAATACAACTATCAACCAATAGTGTGACTTAAATCACTTAAAATACGCCGAAAATTTAAACATAAATTTTTAGCCAGCAGCCCATAACTCATAAGAAGCTGAGCTGTATTGAACTTGCAAAAATTCTAACCTTAGACCGATTGGCTTTGAATGAAAGGTTTATCGCCATTTTTAGAGACGATTTTTTTAGCGTATGAAAAAATTAATACTGCTATGGCTTGCCATATGTGCGGTTTCATTGGTGTCGATAGGCTATACCTATGAATTATTCATTAGCCCTGTTTGGGTGGTAAATGCATTCGCTGCCTATGGCATGGTTTTAATGCGAAAGCATTTAAGTCACGATTTACTGATCGTGCTCTATGCTTTTAGTGCGATCTTTGTGGCCTCGCTGATGGTCGATCCCGCCAAAACTTTAGAAGATAAATTTCTCCTGTGTGCGATTTCGGCATTTCAAATTTGGGTATTTATTAAAGCCTATTTGGCACTGAGCCATTTAAAAAAGCGCCGCTTTAAACGAACCTTGATGCTAACTGTTCCGAGTATCGTGAGTGCTTTTGCAGGCAGTCTGTTGTTCGTGGCATGCTTTCAGATGGACAACCAATACTTTGCCTTTGTTGATTATTTTCTAGAGCAATTTGCAACAAGTTTGGCTGTGGTGTGTTTATTATTTGGTGTTCAGCGCTGGATGAATGTACCGTGGATAGATTATGGCTATCTGATCGTGGCATTGGCCGTGCAATATGTGATCTCAAATGATCAGATCTTCTATGCCTGCATGGTCTTGCCTTTATTGATGTGTTATTACGCGATCAAATACGACCTCAAAACCTTTTGCTGGCTGATTGGCTTAATGACGCTGATCTGTGGCTGGTATGGTGCCATGCCATTGGCTGGGGAATATTGGTCGGATGCACAAGTACATATGCTCTCGCGGATCAGTTCTTATCGTTTGGCATTGGGTATTTATCTGATCATTTTTCTATTTATTTGTGAGCTATATGCACGAAATAAACGCCTGTATTTGGCTTTGCAACGTGTAAGTTTTTGCGATGAGTTTACGGGGCTGAAAAATCGCCATGCTTTTAAAGAACAAATATTTATAGAGGGTGCGGTTGATAAAGGCTGTGTCATTTTGCTCGATGTCGATAATTTTAAAAAAATTAATGACCAATATGGACACCAAATGGGGGACAGTGTTTTGGTGCATTTAGCAAAAATCTTAAAAAATTGTAGTCCACGCGCGAGTTTTATCAGTCGCTGGGGCGGTGAAGAATTTTTAATTTTGCTCGAAGGTGCCGATTTGGAGCAGGGTAAAATGTTGTGTGAAACAATTTTGGAACGCTGCGAACATGTACCGTTTCGAAAAGATCAATTAAGGCTAGATGTCAGCTTTAGTATGGGCTTGGCCGAGTTTCAACAGTTGAGTTTGTCTAATTACTCCACGACTCTACAGCATGTCGATGCCTGCCTATATCAGGCGAAATCACAAGGGAAAAATCAGTTTGTTTATCAAAAGATTATTCCGTTGTCAGAAAGCAGTATTGCAGTCTAAATGGGCAAAAAAAAGATGCCGTGAAGGCATCTTTTTTTTGCATTTAATCAACGATTAAGCTGCTTTTTTGAACCAAGAAAAGAAACCTTTTTTCTCAGCTTTAGCTGCTTCAGCTTTTTTCTCTGCACATTTTTTAGCGCAGTCTTTTTTCGCTTCAGCTTTTACTTCTTCAGTTTTAGTTTCAACAGCTTCTTTTGCATCAGTTGCTTTTTCTACAGCTGCATCTTTTGCTTCAACAGTTTTTGCAACGACAGCATCTTTAGTTGCTACAGTTTTTGCTACAGTCGCGTCTTTTGCTGCAACAGTGTTCGCAACAACAGCGTCTTTAGCCGCTACAGTTTTTGCTACAGTTGCATCTTTTGCTGCAACTGCAGTTTCTTTAGTTGCTGCTGCTTTTTCTACAACTGCTTTTTTCATGTCAGCAGTTTTTGCTTTAGTGGTTTCTTTCACTGTTAAAGTTTTAGTTTGAGTCGCTTTTTCTGCAACAGCCACTTGAGTTTTAGCAGCATCTTTAGTTGCTTGAGCAGCAGCTACAGTTGCAGTTTTCGCTTGTGCAGCTTGAGCTTTTACAGCTTCAACAGCAGTCGCAGGTTTTTGTTCTACAGCAGTAGTTGCCATAGCAGAAGTTGTAGCAGCAACTAAAGCAACAGCTAAAGTAGTTTTGATCGCGTTCATAGTCATCACTCTATAAAACTTAGTTAAAATAAGGCATTGTAAATTTTATGCCTTATCAACAGCGCTTAGGTTACACGGCACAGAGTGAGGGATTTGATTGTGTGAATATTCCACTAATGTTGCAAACGGATAACATGGTGTTACGCAGAAAAACAAACAAAAACAGCGTGCATTGCACAGCATTCGAAATTTTCAATTTAAAGCTGATTTAAAATCACTATTAAAGCCGTTATGGTGAATATACATTTCCGCCATTGGTATGGCATAAAAATAAAGTCGCATGAGGGATAACATCAGATGCAGCAGCTTATTTGTTATAAACAGCTCCCTGTGTGGACGCAGCAGTCGATTCCACAAGGTTTTAAACAACAGCACAATACCAAAGCAGGCACTTGGGCAAAACTCACCGTACTGCAAGGTGAAGTGAACTTTGCCATGTTAGATGCGTCTGGAAATATCCTTTCCACGCATGTATTTAGCCCAGATCAGCCACCGCCGTTTATCGAACCGCAGGCGTGGCACAAGATTGTGTCTGCGAGTGACGATGTGCAATGTCAGTTGAGTTTTTATTGCTTAGCACAGGACTATTTTTATAAGAAGTATCAGCTCAGTCCAACACATTCAGAAATTTTGGCAGCAACACCATATTTGCAAGGTGGTCGTGCTTTGGATGTCGGCTGTGGGCAGGGGCGTAATTCGCTGTACTTAAGTCAGCTGTCTGAGCAGCGCTTTGAGGTGGATGCATGGGATGTCAATCCACACAGTTTGCACAAGCTGCAAGAGGTGATCGCTGCGGAAGGTATTGAAAATATTCATGTACAGCAGCGTGATTTAAATGCAGACCAAAGCATTACGGGGAAATATGATTTTATTTGCTGTACCGTGGTGATGATGTTTTTAGAGGCCAAGACAGTGAAGCCACTGATTCAGCAGATGCAGCAAGCGACAAGTGTAAATGGCTATAACCTGATAGTTTGCGCTATGGATACACCTGATTTACCTGCGCAGCCTGACTTTCCATTTAGCTTTAAAGCAGGAGAGTTAAGTGCGTTGTATGAAGGCTGGAATATTGTGAAATACAATGAAAATGTCGGTGAGCTGCATCGGGTGGATGCTGAAGGGCAGCGGATTCAACAGCATTTTGCGACTTTGTTGGCGCAGAAAATTTAAGCCAAGAATTGTAGGATGTTGAGTTGAAGGATTGGTGATCAACTCAACACTTACTTTACTTAAATTGGAAAAAGGGAACCATTTTTGAGCTAGTCAGGGTGTATGTGTACTTAGAAAATTCAACCAATTGAATATGATCATACTCTGATTTAAGGCTGATAAATAAAGCCTAAAGCTTTTAAAGGCAATTGAATGATGTCGATTGTGAGTGTTAAAGGCAATAGTGGTAATTCTGCCAATTTTTCCTGCCCTGACTTTTTGACATAGCCACTTTGGTCTTCGTAATGCTGGATACGGATCTTATAGGGATGGCTTAAGGGCTTTAAATCTGCGGCATTCGCAACTTTTGGGTAAACCGTACCTGCAATTTCTAAGTTAAAGAGATGATCTTGCTGTTCTGCCTTTGAACAATCACATGGTGCTACGCCATATTGGTTGAATAATGCCCTTTCCGTAGGACTTAGTGTTCCATTGGGAGGCGCATAATAAAATTTAAAGCTTCCGCTAAATTTAGTGCTGTTCGGGCTCGGAGAATTAAAGTCAAGTTCTCGATGGAGACGAATATATTGTGGATTGAGTTGGCTAATCAGTTGAATAAAATCAGCACCGCCTTTATTAATCACATAGCTGTATTTATTGCCTGCGACTACGATGCTATCGATTGGTTCATTGGGTATTGCTTTAGCGGGTTTGCCAAATGCGATCACATCATCTTCAAGGATTGTTCTCCATGCATATTTTGTTTCGTATTTTTGAAACAGATCACGGGAGAGTTCACCGATTTGATTATTTGTAACGCAAGCTGTAAGAAAAATAAAAGTGCTTAGGCAGCTCATCTTTAAGAGGTAGTGAAGTCGTTTATTTATCATTATTATGCATATTTAAGTTTTGGTTCAGGCCTTACCATAATTCAAAAATCGCTGAAAATCGAGAATTAACGTATTAACTTTAAAAATATGCTGAGGCGTTTTTACGGTTTGTTTAGCACGGTTTTTTGTTGAAGATTTTTGAACAAAATTTATTGCACTATGAAATTTCCCTCTCCTTTTAAGGAGACTTGCGCAGAATACCGCTCAGGGATAGGATTTATATGAAAAATTTCCCCTCATCCTCTTGTGGTGCATGCTGCTCACCCCAGAGGGAGAAGGGGCTTCTAGTATTATTCATGCGAGTTTAGTTAACAAATAAAAAACCCCGCACTAAACGGGGTTTCTTTTATCTCAGTATTTAACTAAATATTAAACACGTTCGATAATGGTCGCGATACCTTGACCCAAACCGATACACATAGTCGCAAGACCGATTTGCGTATCTTGCTGTTCCATTACGTTCAACAATGTTGTTGTGATACGCGCACCAGAACAACCCAATGGGTGACCCAATGCAATTGCACCACCGTTCAAGTTCACACGGTCTTGTTGATCATAAATGCCTAAGCCTTTAAGAACAGACAAACCTTGTGCTGCGAACGCTTCGTTCAATTCAAAAGTTTGAATATCAGCAATCGATAAGCCAGCACGTTTAAGTGCTTTTTGCGTTGCTGGTACAGGACCATAACCCATGATCGCAGCATCACAGCCTGCAACTGCCATAGAGCGGATGACAGCACGTGGCTTAAGACCTAAAGCTTGAGCACGTTCAGCAGACATCAGCAACATTGCAGACGCACCATCAGACAACGCTGAAGATGTTGCAGCAGTTACTGTACCGCCTTTCGGATCGAATACTGGACGTAAAGCTTGGAATGCTTCAAGGTTTGCATCAGGACGAATCACTTCATCAATATCGCACAGAATTTTGAAGCCATTTGCATCGTGACCTTCAACGCCCACGATTTCATTTTTGAAACGACCTTCTTGTGTTGCAGCCCAAGCACGGCGGTGTGATTCAACACCAAACGCATCTTGTTCTTCACGAGAAATACCGTTCATACGACCTAACATTTCAGCCGTTAAGCCCATCATGTTAGACGCTTTTGCATAGTGCTTAGACGCTTCAGGGTTGATGTCGATGCCGTGCATCATGCCAACGTGACCCATGTGTTCTACACCACCAATGATGAAGATATCACCTTGGTTGGTTGCAATTTGCGCAGCCGCTGTGTGGATTGCTTGCATAGAAGAACCACAAAGACGGTTCACTGTTTGACCTGCAACAGTACGTGGTAGGTCTGCTAACAATGCAATGTTACGACCAATGTTCATACCTTGCTCTAGGGTTTGGTTTACACAGCCCCAGATAACGTCTTCAACTTCATTGGTATCAAACTGGTTACGAGCAACAAGCGCGCGTACTAATTCAGCAGATAAGCTGTCAGCACGTACGTTACGGAACATACCATTTTTGGTTTTACCCATTGCTGAACGTACGCCATCAACGATGACAACGTCACGTGGATTTAAAGTAGCCATTCACGTTGCTCCTTAACCGTAGAATTTTTTGTTGTTAGCAGCCATGTCACGCAACATTTGTGGCGCTTCATAAGCCTTACCTAAATACGCATATTTGTCGCAAAGCGCTACGTATTCAGCGACACCTGTTTGGTCGATGTAACGGCATGGACCACCACGGAATGGAGGGAAACCTACACCCATGATCATCGCCATATCTGCTTCAGCAGCAGTCGCTACGATGTTGTCTTCTAGGCAACGAACAGTTTCGTTACAGAAAGTCAGCATCATACGGTCAATGATTTCTTGAGCGTCAAATTCACGTTTTTCCGCAGTTGCAACAGAAGCCACAAGTTCGTAAGCCACAGGATCAACCACTTTGGCTTTCTTACCTTTACGGTCAAGTTCGTATTTGTAGAAACCAACGTCGTTCTTTTGACCAAGACGTTTGTTTTCGTACATGGTTAAAGTTGCGCCTTTGTAGTCTGGCTTCATGCGGTCAGGGAAACCTTCTGCCATTACTTCCGCACCGTGTACGCCTGTGTCGATACCCACAACGTCGATGAGGTAAGCAGGACCCATTGGCCAGCCGAATTTTTCCATGACTTTGTCGACTTGCTGGAAGTCAGCACCGTCTTTCAGTAGAAGGTCAAATGCACCGAAGTAAGGGAATAGTACGCGGTTTACCAAGAAGCCTGGGCAGTCGTTAACCACGATTGGTGTTTTACCCATTTTCTGAGCAAGAACCACAGTTGTCGCGATTGCTTCAGCAGATGTTTTCTCACCGCGGATCACTTCTACCAATGGCATCATGTGAACAGGGTTAAAGAAGTGCATACCTACGAAGTTTTCAGGACGTTGTAGGTTTTCAGCCAAACGTGTGATTGAAATTGTTGAAGTATTTGAAGCAATGATCGTATTGTCACGAACATTTTTCTCAGTTTCAGCAAGTACAATGCCTTTTACTTTTGGATTTTCAGTCACCGCTTCAATCACGATGTCCACTTCTTTAAACTCGTCATAGCTTAAAGTTGGACGGATGCGCGCAAGAGTTTCACCCATTTGAGCAGGTTTCATCTTCTTACGTTCAACTTGTTTGGTCAGTAAGCCATTTGCTTCTTTCATACCCAAAGCAAGTTGTGGATTACCAATGTCTTTCATGATGATCGGTGTGCCTTTGCTTGCCGCTTGGTAAGCAATACCACCACCCATGATACCCGCGCCTAATACAGCTGCTTGGTTGACAGGGTGTGCACCTTTTTCATATTTCTTCGAAGTTTTCTTCACAATTTGGTCGTTAAGGAATAAACCAATTAACGCACCTGCTTGTGGAGTCACAGCCGCTTTAGCAAAACCTTGCGCTTCGATTTTCAATGCTTCATCACGTGGAAGGCTTGCACCTGCTTGTAATGAGTCTAGAAGAAGTTTTGGCGCTGGGTATTGAGCAGGATTTGCTTTTGCAAGAACTGCACCTTTCGCTGTATTGAATGCCATCATTTGTTCAAGCATGTTCAATTTAACAGGATCTAATTTTTCTTGACGTTTTGCTTTCCAGTCTACACGGCCAGCAATCGCTTGTTTTACAAGGTCAATTGCAGCGTCTTGTAGTTTGTCTGCAGCAACAACTGCATCAACAGCACCGTCTTTGAGCGCAGCAGCTGGCTTTTTCGGTGCAGCCATTGCCATCCATTCAACCGCATTGTCGATACCAATCACGCGGCTTAAACGAACCGTACCACCAAAACCAGGGTAGATACCCAGTTTGATTTCTGGAAGGCCAACTTGTGCAGCATCTGACATCACACGATAGTCACACACTAAGCACATTTCAAAACCGCCGCCCAATGCCATACCATTGATTGCAGCAACTTTAGGAACGTTTAGATCTTCAAACGCATTGAAGATGTCGTGAACAGGCAATGCCCAATCCACAATCGCTTGTTCGCCTTGAGCGAAGTTGTCACCGAATTCAGTGATATCTGCACCCACGATAAATGTAGATTTACCTGAAGTAACGATTAAACCTTTGATGTCACCGTTTGCTTTAACAGCGTCAATTGCAGCTTTAAAATCTTCAATTGTTGCGCGGTTAAATTTGTTGACCGACTCACCTTGTAAGTCAAAGCGGAATTCTGCAATTCCGTCCGAAAGCATTTGGACGGTAATGGCATTGCCAGCGTGGATCATGCCTGATCTCCTTTATTTTGGAGGACTTCTAAGTTGATGTTGTGAAGCGAGTACGCGGTTCCTGCGTACACTTTATGCCTCGCTAATCTTACGATAACTATATCTAAAAAGAACATAACAAGTTGTATCAAGCCGTGACGCTAGGGTCATCAAAATTTCTTTTGGAAATAGCCTTTGGATCTGCCTTTAATCGCTATCGCTCTAATTAAATATGTTGAAGCTTATGTTTCAGTTCACATTTTTTTATAAATGTAAGCTATAGATTGAGATGCGAAAGAAAAATTCAAGAAAAAAGCAAGTGTATTTTTCGGCAGAATGGTCAATTCACTTTTGGCATGGTTATCCATCTTTGATGAGACACAGTGATCTATGCTGCTGATTTAAGCATCACTGAGCACGATGTAAGATTCGAAGCACTCTCAAAAATGTCATCTTATTAACTGATGTTACGCAGTAACATCAGAAGTGCAATTTGACGCAAATAAAAAACGATACACGGTAACGCCATCCGCGAGTAGGTTTTCTTACGAAGCACGCTTCTCATTTTGCCAAATGAGAAACAACGTTTCGTAAGAGTACCTCCAGTCGAAGGCTAATCCCTTTATTCAAACCCTAAATGTAAGACCCTGTCGAATAAACTTAAAATTCATTTTAAAAATGCGAAATTACTTTTACACACATAACATCAGTTATTAAGTACCACGCTTAATTTTAAAGCTTTAAAAGTCTGAGATGAAAACGGGGAAATGATTTGTGATGAAGCATAGGCTTTATGTAAAAGGCGGTATCAAAGCATTTCGTACTGATGATGACCAATGTCATGACTGCTGCGAGTTCACAGAATAAAAGTGGTGATAAAACAGGTGGCTTAAATACAGTGGTTGGCTATGTCTATCAAATTCGCATAAAAGCCAAAGCCTTGAAAAAACAATCGTTCACTGTATTACTTTTTAAAGATGTCCCTGATGTTGGGGCTTTTCTTCCTGATTTTTGTACGTCCATATTTATTTTAAAAGTGGAATAAATATTGAAAAAATGCGCCCTTAGGGGCGTTTTTTTATGCTGACAGTCAGCAAAATATCAGTTATCGTGCAAGCAGAATAAAATAATCATGCAGAGCAAATCAGCCAAAAGCAGAAAGAATATTAGCCAGAATAAGCCAGAAAAAGTGAACCAATATACGAGGAATATGATGTTGACGTTCGAGCCTAAGCCTATGCAAAACCGTTGAGCTGAAAGAAAAATCGTCATCATCAATGATAGCCAAAGCCCAAGGGTGAAAACGGTGGAAGCTTTGCTGCAGGCATGAAGACCTACTGCATAGAAACCCTGTGTAAACGCCTGATGGGGTTGATTTGGCGGGAAGGGGATCCGATTCATGAAAGCAACCAACCAAACATTGATGCATCAAATGCATATTTCGATGCAAGATATAGAACGACGTAAACAGTTGCTTGGCTTGACTGATTTAGAGCTGGCGGAACTGGCTTCGATTGGTGGAATTGTGGCGCCGATCCTCGACAGTATGGTCGATGAATTTTATGAAAATCAGACCTCAATTCCAGAAATTGCCACTTTGATTGGTGATCTTGATACCTTGAAGCGTTTGCAACGCGCGCAGCATCAATATTTATTGGATTTATTTTCCGGGCGCTATGACAGCGCGTATGTGAATAACCGTTTACGGATTGGTTTGGTTCATAAGCGGATAGGTGTAGAGCCGAAGTTGTATCTCTCTGCGGTGCATACCCTAAAGACCATGTTGTTTCGCTTAATTCAGCGTACCTTTAATGATACGGAACAATATCAGCGGATTATTAACACCTTGGAAAAGCTCTTTATGTTCGACACTACATTGGTGGTGGAAACCTATGTGTGGAGTTTGATTAATGAGGTGAAGATCTCCCGTGAAAAAATGGAACAGTATGCGCATGCGCTAGAGTTTCGTGCACAAGAAATGGAAGAACTTTCACAGCGCGATCCATTAACAGGACTCTTAAATGTCCGGCATTTATCGATCTTATTGACCAGTATTTTATATACCGCACAGCGTAATCATGAACCCGTAACAGTAGTGTTTATTGATATCAATGATTTTAAAAAGATCAATGATGAACAAGGTCATCCACGTGGAGATCAGGTACTACAAACGGTTGCTGCGGCCATAAAGTCGGTTGCACGTTTAGATGATCATTGCTTCCGTTATGGCGGAGACGAATTTTGTTTGGTCTTGCCGGGATGTAGTGAAAAGCATGTGGAAGCGAGTTTTATCCCGCGTTTATTAGAAGCGGTGGCTGAAATGGAAGCAGGCTTAAGTTTAAGTATTGGGCTGTGCCAAACAGACCATCAGCAAGGCTATGTAGATGCCATGAGCTTGGTACAACAAGCCGATGCTAAAATGTATCGAGAGAAAAAGAATTATAAACGTTTGCAGGAACAACCTATGTCGAAAGAAGCGTGATCCGAGCGTAAATAACGCCAAAAATAACAATAGATGACTAGCGAAACTTGAGCGAAATGGATCTCCATATTCTTGAAAATAATGTGATAAGTATGCTTATTTCCTGCAAAAATAAAGCTGAAATAGCAGATGCATCCTGCAAAATCTTGTATAGAATAAAAGCAGTTGATGGGGGATAAGATGCAAGTTTTTCGTTCAAAAAAAGATTGGTGGGTGGTGGCGTTTATTGTTTGTATGAGCGGTTTACTCATTCAATTATTACTCACCATGCAAGCCAAAGGCACGATGCAGCAATATCCTCTTCATACCGCGGTGTATATTTTAACGGTATTACTGCTGTGGTGGCCAATATTCAATACACGTTATCAAATTTCCGCTACAGAATTAAACATCCGTAGCATGTTTCTACGTTGGCAGATTCCTTTGCAGGATATCCAACGCATCAGTGCAAGTCAGGATTTGTCTGCGGCACCTGCGCTTTCCATTAAACGTTTAAAAATTGAATATCTTCGAGATGGCAAAACCAAATTTGTCATGGTTTCACCGAAAGATCCGCAAGCTTTTGCTAAAGCGATTGGTGTTCCAATCCAATAAATATAAGAATGCTGAATAAAGGTATGTGAGCATGCCTTTTAAAGACCAGTGAATTATTTAATAATAACCAATTGTCTAAGTTGTGCATCTAGGTGTATTTTAGTTTGTTCGGGATGATTCAAAAAATACACCGCCAAAATAGGTTCAAGTTCAACCCGTATTTTTCGTGCTAAATGCCGTGCGCCATACCGAATATCATGATTCTGATAAAAATGTGCTTTGGCTGCATCTGTGAGTTTGATGCTGCGTTTTTGATGCTGTAGGCGTTGATTAAGTTTTTCCAGCTCAATTTCGACCAAACGAGGTAAAGCATCATCTTGAACGGGTTGATATTGTAGTACACGGTCAATACGATTAATAAATTCAGGGTCGAATTTACGTTGCATAACTTTTTCAATGATGCTGCTGACCGGCACGCGCTTGAGACAAACCTTTTGTATTTTTTCGGGCAAAAAATTTAACTTATCTAGATATTGCTGTGCCGCTTGTGCACCGACATTGCTGGTCATAAAGATCATACAATTACGAAAGTCGATGGTTTTTGTACCTGAGGTTAGGGTTAATTTTCCGCTATCTAGCACATTCATTAAGCCGCGAAGCACTTCGGTTGACGCTTTTTCCAGTTCATCAAAAAGCACGATGCCCGGACGGGTATGACTACCTGCAATGGCAACTTCATCAAATAAACTATGGCCTTCTTTAGAACCGACATAGCCCGGAGGCGCACCAGTAATGGCAGCCGCATAATGTTCCTGTGCGAGCGTGTTCATATCAATACGGCAAAAGGCATCAGGTCGGCCATAAATCACTTCACTGATTAAACGCACAGTTTCGGTTTTACCAACACCTGTCGGTCCAAGCATTAAGGTTACGGAGAGCGGTCGTTCAGGACTGGAAAAATCAGCCTTGACCACATGCAGCATTTTTTCAATTTCGTCTAATGCTGCTTCTTGTCCAATGATCCGTTGCTTTAAGCGTTGCATAACGTCATGCGGTTCAAAATGAAAACGCGGCTTACCCATCAAACGGTTTTTTTCAGCAGTGCTCTGCGTCGAAGTTGTCGGGTGTACGACATGGATGGCGGGATTGGCGTTCGTCATGCATCATGTTCCTAAAGCGGGATGTTTTGAGCATAGCAAATTTAGAATTTTGCATTAATAGCTTTTAGCAATCAGATCATTGCTATGAGCAACAATAAATTTGCGGGATTGCTTGAAAATGCAGGTAAAAGCATCACATCATGTCAAAGAGCAATATCGAAGATGGAACAAGGCAAAAGTGAACGAAAACGCACGCGAACATATTGAAAAAATTCTTGCCAATATGACGACTCTACCCGGTGTTTACCGCATGCTGGGTAAAGACGGTGAGTTGCTGTATGTGGGTAAAGCAAAGAATTTAAAAAATCGTGTGTCGAGTTATTTTGTCAAAACCATTGAGCATCCCAAGACGCAAGCCTTGGTCGCCCGTATTTATGATATTGAAAGTTTGGTGGTGCGTTCTGAAACGGAAGCCTTATTGCTCGAACAAAACCTGATTAAGCTGCATCGTCCACCGTATAACATCATGCTGCGTGATGATAAGTCTTATGTTTATATCTTTATTTCAGCCGATAAACCCTATCCACGAATTGCCGCAGGGCGAGGCAAAGCGAAGCATCAGGCCGGTAAGTTTTTCGGGCCTTATCCGAGTGCTTATAACGCGCGTGACACTTTGGTGGTGCTGCAAAAACTGTTTAATGTGCGTCAGTGTGAAAATAGCTATTTTTCGCAGCGCAAACGACCATGCTTGCAATACCAAATTAAACGCTGTTCCGCGCCTTGTGTGGGTTTGATCTCACCCGAAGATTACAAAGAAGATGTCAATAACTCGATTCGGTTTTTACAAGGCGACACTAAAGAGCTTAATCAAGAGCTGATTGGGAAAATGGAAGCTGCGGCCAAAGCACTCGAGTTTGAAAAGGCGGTGTTTTATCGTGATCGTATGGCACTGCTGCGTGATGTACAAACCCAGCAAGCGATTTATAAAGTCAAAGGTGAGGCCGATATCATTGCCATTGCTTATCAAGCCGGTGTGACCTGTGTGCAGATTATGCATGTGCGCAATGGTAAAATGCTCGGCGGAAAGAGTTATTTTCCTGACATGTTGGGCGATGATTTGGGGCAAATGCTCTCAGATTTTATTGCCAATTTTTACTTTCAGGTGGCAGACGAAATCCCTGCGGAACTCATCATTAATGTCGATATTCCAGATCGTAAAGACATGGAAGATGCGTTGTACCAACACTTTGAAAAGCGGATTCAAATCAAACATAAAGTGCGTGAAACCCGTGCAGAGTGGCAAGAATTGGCACAGATGAATGTACAACATGCGATTAAAGGTAAATTGGCTGATCATTTTGAATTGAATGAGCGCTTTCATCAGTTAGAGCAAGTCGTTGGGCGGCCGATTGACAGTATTGAGTGTTTTGATATTTCTCATACCATGGGGGAGGCAACCATCGCGTCTTGTGTGGTCTTTGATGCGGGCGGCGCAAGAAAGCGTGACTATCGCCAATTTTCCATCAATGATATTACCGAAGGCGATGATTATGCTGCCATGCGTCAAGCGCTGACCCGCCGCTATAAAAAGCATATGCTGCCCGATTTGCTATTAATTGACGGGGGTAAAGGTCAATTACACATGGCGATGGAAGTCATGCAAGAACTTGAGCTCGATGCCTTTATGGTCGGGGTGTCCAAAGGTGAGGGGCGTAAACCGGGTCTGGAAACCTTGCACTTTACCGATGGTGAAAAAATCCAATTGCCCGAAGACCATAAAGCCCTGCATTTGATTCAACAGGTTCGTGATGAAGCCCACCGCTTTGCTATTACTAAACATCGAGCGAAACGAGATAAAAAGCGTGGCTCATCGGTACTTGAGGTGATTCCGGGCTTAGGGCCAAAACGTCGTCGGGATCTGTTGACCCATTTTGGTGGCATTCAGGGGGTACTCAAAGCTTCGGAAAATGATTTAAAACTTGTACCGGGATTAGGCGATGTGATGGCGCGCACCATTTATAAAATCCTGCATGAATAGCGCGAACTAAGCCCAATCGATGACGCGTCAATCCTGAATTTGCCAAAATGCTCATTGACGCATGAGTCACAGATCATTCACATCATTTAATTTTTATACAATGATATAAAAATCAAAAATATGATCAGGGATGATGATGTCACTCGCACAGTTGTATCAACATATTGAACACAATGAATGGGTTGAGATTCCAGAAGGATGGTTGCAAGGACGTACGATCTATGGCGGCTTAGTGGCTGGCATGATGATGCTCAAAGCCGTTGCCACCATTGCAGATCCGCAGCGACGTTTACTCAGTTGTAATGTGACCTTTGTTGGGCCAGTACAATTGGCGCCCGTGCGTTTAAGTGCTGAAATTTTAAGACAGGGCAAATCCGTCACCACCATCGAAGTTCGACTTTGGCAAGATGATGCCGTACAAAGCATTTTATTGGCGAGCTTTGGTGTTCCACGTGAATCAAGCATTGCCGTCAATCAGGAGCGTCAAGCACCCGATTTTCCTGAAGTGAGCAGCTTAAAGATTGCCGAACATCATCCACTTGCACCACAGTGCTTTCAGCAAATGGATTTGGCCTGGGTAGATGGGCAGTATCCGTGTACTGCAAGCAAAAAGCCTGACTTTAGTGGTTGGATGCGTTTTAACCCAGAACGTCATGATAACCGTAAGATGACAGTAGCCGATTTACTGGTCTCGATGGATATGTGGCCGCCCGGCGTGCTGCCTATGTACAAAACCATGGCGCCTGCGAGTTCTTTAACATGGACATTGACCTATGTGCATCCCTTGCAATCAAGCTTGCGTAATTGGTTTAAATATAAAGTATTTACCGACTATGCCGCGGATGGCTACGCCACGGAATATGCTCATTTATGGGATGAAAATAACCAGTTGATAGCGATTGCGCGACAGACTGTTACGGTGTTTGCCTAGTGACACTGAGGGGCATTTCGTATAAAGTGAGTGCAACTAACGATGGATAAATCCTCAAATTATTTTGCATTTTCATCGTGCATGAGGGGAAAACTGGGGTGTCTATGACAACAGGTCGAATCCTGAATATTCCTAATATTTTAACATTGGCACGAATTGCTTTAATTCCTGTGTTTTTGTTGGTGGCGTACTGGCCACCTGCAATGGGCGTGGGTGAGCATGCTGCAAGCATGTCACGTCATATATTGCTGACCGCTATTTTTGTGATCGCAGCTGTCACTGACTGGTTTGATGGCTACCTTGCGAGAAGTTTAAATCAGACTTCAGCATTTGGACGTTTTCTCGATCCTGTAGCAGATAAGCTGATGGTCGCAACTGCGTTGATCGTCTTGGTGCAATGGCAACCGACCATTTCGATGGCCTTTGCAGCGATTGTGATTATTTCACGTGAAATTACAGTGTCTGCGCTACGTGAATGGATGGCTGAATTAGGCGCACGTACCAGTGTTGCGGTTTCAACCGTTGGTAAATATAAAACAGCATTTCAGATGATTGCGATCTCAGTATTTTTGCTGAATTGGCAACCCCTTGAAATGTTGGCGTATGGATTGCTCTATACAGCAGTGGTTTTAACTTTATGGTCGATGTTTATATATTTGAAAGCCGCATGGCCGTATTTAAAACAGCCTTGATGAAAAAATGTAGATTATTAAAAGCTCCGTTATCGGGGCTTTTTTATTGCCTAGCTTTTAGAAAAAATTGAGGGTTTGTCTAGTTTGAACAACGCTTCATTTGAATAGAGCTTGAAGTTAAATGTGAGACGTTAGCGCAAATTTTGGATAAAAAAATTCCCAGATTTTGGGGGAAATCTGGGAAGGAAAATCGGGGTTACTTATCGCTATTATGGAAGATGTTTCCATCTCCTTGATTGCTAGTATAGGAAAGCAGACTTAGAAATACATGGAGTTTCTTGTAGTGTAATGTTGTGTTTTATTGAGAAATGTATCACAAATTTACATTAAGAATTTTTGATACAAATTGGTCGATAACTTTGGTAGGTTTTGTTTGGATTTAAACGATAAAAATCGATATATGTAATGGAAAAAATACAATTAACATTATTTAAATAATAAATTCATTTATTTAAGTTTAAATAAAATTGATCAATGGATAAAAGATATTCCAGCAATGATGAAGATCATTTCCCAATGAAAGCTTACACAGACGTCATCTTTGTTTTGTGAAAATAACAGTGCTTCTAAATTTATAAAAGGAGCCCCTTTGGACTCTTTTATGACATTTGAAACTACGCGCTTCGCTTGTCTTGCATCATTTGTAGAGTAGTAAAAAAGAATCCCCAAACTTGGAGATTCTTTTCAATTAAAGCCCACGCGCAGCATAGCTGCTTGTCTTGCGGCGTGGCGGAGTATAAAAAAAGGAGCCCCTTTGGACTCCTTCATGACATTTGAAACTACGCGCTTCGCTTGTCTTGCGTAAAACTTAAAGCAATGCTTTAAGTTTTACTCAGGCTTTAGGCCTTCGGCTTTTTCTAAAGATTCATCATTGCTGAAGAATTTTTCACGTTGCTCTTCAAGGAACTTTTTCGCGTCAGCTTCAAACACGTTTAAACGTTTTTCATTGATCAACGTGGTTTGGTGTTTTAGCCATTCTTGCCAAGCTTGTTTAGATATCGTATCAAACAATTCTTGTCCCTTTGCACCCGGGAATGGTGCAAAGTCTAAACCTTCCATTTCAGCCTGATATTTACGGCAAAAAACTTGTCGAGACATATCAATACTCCATTTAACTTGAAAAAGTTATGCGTAAAGTTTTTCTAAACGTGCGTGCGCGCGTTCAATTGCTGCTTCAACTTGAGCAGGTGCAGTACCACCAATGTGGTTACGTGCATTGACAGATGCTTCGAGTGTTAAAGCTTTTTTGAAGACATCGGCCTGAATCAAGTCAGAGAACTGTTGAAGTTGCTCAAGGGTTAATTCTGAAAGATCTTTGCCTTCTTGAACACCGAGAGCAACTGCTTTACCCACAATCTCATGTGCATCACGGAATGCCACGCCATTTTTAACTAGGTAGTCGGCAAGGTCAGTTGCAGTTGAGAAGCCACGCAGCGCTGCTTCACGCATGATGTCAATGTTTGGCACTAGTGCAGGGATCATGTCGGCAAATGCCATGAGTGAGCCACGAACAGTATCGATTGCATCGAATAGTGGTTCTTTATCTTCTTGGTTGTCTTTGTTGTATGCCAATGGTTGACCTTTCATCAGGGTCAATAGGCTCATCAAGTCACCATATACACGGCCAGTTTTACCACGGATCAACTCAGGAACGTCTGGGTTTTTCTTTTGCGGCATGATTGAAGAGCCAGTGCAGAAACGGTCAGGAATGTTCACAAATTTGAACTGAGCCGATGTCCAAAGAATCATTTCTTCTGACATACGTGATAAATGCATCATGATGAGTGATGCTGCAGCATTGAATTCAATACCAAAATCACGGTCAGATACAGCGTCTAAAGAGTTTTCAGCTACAGCTTCGAAACCTAGTAGTTCTGCAGTGAATGCACGGTCGATTGGGTAGGTTGTTCCAGCAAGTGCAGCAGAACCTAAAGGCATACGGTTGGTCCGTTTACGGCAGTCAATTAAACGCTCTGAGTCACGTACTAACATTTCAAACCATGCCATTAAATGGTGACCAAAAGTCACTGGCTGTGCAGTTTGTAAATGCGTGAAGCCCGGCATGATGGTATTGGTATTTTTCGCTGCTAAGCCTAGGATGCCTTTTTGTAATTTTTTCAATAATTCTAAAATCGCATCGATTTCGTCGCGAACATACAGACGGATATCGGTTGCAACTTGGTCATTACGACTACGACCGGTGTGTAGTTTTTTACCTGTAATACCGATACGTTGAGTCAAGCGTGACTCAATATTCATGTGCACATCTTCTAGGTCAATGCGCCATTCGAAGTTACCCGCTTCAATTTCTGCTTTAATAGTGTTTAAGCCATTAATAATATCGTCACGCTCTTGTTCAGTTAGAACGCCAACTTTTGCAAGCATGGTTGCATGTGCAATTGAACCTGCAATATCTTGTTTATAAAAGCGTTGGTCAAACTGTACAGATGCTGTAAATTCAGCAACAAAAGCGTCAGTAGCTTCGGAAAAACGACCGCCCCACATGCCTGAAGTTTGGGCTTGTGACGGATTTGAGGAATTAGAAGATGTGGTCATGTCGGCTCAATAAGATAAAAAGCATAGAACTGAACAAGAGTATAGCAAATTCGAACCCAGTTGCCGAAGGGCAAGTTGATCAAACTTTTAGACAAGGTTTGGGCCTATGACAATTTCTGTATTTTCAAGAAAAATGGGCCGTTGGCATTATTTGTGGGAGCTTTTTCTTGCGGGCAATATTGTGGCGTTGGTCTTGGCTTTGGCACAAGCTCAATCGTGGCAAGCCTTAAGTGTTTACAGTGTCATGCAGCATGTGTTGTTTATTAACTGGATATTATTGGCATTTGCAGCATTTTCAGAGCTTTTGCAGAGCAAGACGCGTGGTTTAAGCATGAAAATGCTCATGTTTAGCGGGTTTGTTTTATTGCAAGCTTTGGTGTTATTCACCACCTTAATTTTAAATGTTTTGATCTATTTTGGTGAAAATTTCAGTTTAGCTGGTTTGAGTGCAGATGTTTTAACTGCTAGTGTGGTTTTAAATCTGAGCTATGGGGTATTACTTGGGGCATTTTGTTTTCGATATTTATATTTAAGAGAACAGTGGGGTCGACAACATCATAGTGAATTAAACTCACGCATTCAGGCTATGCAAGCTCGGATTCATCCACATTTTTTATTTAATAGCTTAAACAATGTGATTAGCTTGATTGCGATTGACCCAGATAAAGCGGAGCAAATGCTACTGAATTTATCTCGATTGTTCCGTGCGAGTTTTCAAGAATTGAAACTGGTGAGTCTCAAAGATGAGATCGATTTGTGTCAGCGTTATTTGGCCATCGAACAAATGCGATTGGGCGATCGGCTCAATGTGGAGTGGAAACTGGCCGACATTGAACAGTACGCTCAAGTACAAATTCCACTATTAACTTTACAACCTTTATTAGAAAATAGTATTTTTCATGGAGTCGAAAAGATTTTGACAAAGAGTACGATAAATATATTGATTGAAATATTACAAAATCAAATTAATATCGTTATTACAAATCCTTATACACAGGATACAATTAAATTACGTCAGGGGAATGGTATTGCCATCGAAAATGTGAAACAGCGACTTGAGGCATATTATGGTCAGCATGTCACTTTTCAAACCTACGCAGGCGAGGGAATGTATACGACTGTGGTGCAATATCAATATAAATAGAAATCTCAGTTGACCAATAAAAATAAATGACGTTAACGAGATAAGGAGGAGAAATGGACATCCTGATCTGTGATGATGAGCCTCTAGCAGTAGAGCGATTGTCACGTTTAGTCACTCAACTTGGACATCAAGTGGTTGCGAAAGCCTCACATGGTCAACAAGCGATTGACTTGGCTCAAAGCCTCGAGCCTGATGTCATCTTACTAGATATACAAATGCCTGAAATGGATGGGCTGACTTGCGCTAAATTGTTGCGTGAATTAGACCCCATGCCCGCTATTATTTTTTGTACTGCATATGATCATCATGCACTTGATGCATTTAAGTCGAATGCAGAGGGATATTTACTAAAACCGGTTATGCAACAGGAATTGCAGCAGGTTTTAGATCATTTAACTAAATTAACCCAAGCTCAATTGAGCACGATAAAACAAAAAGAAAATATGGACGAAATTAAAATCAGCCGCCATCAAATCGCGGCAAAGACTTATCGTGGTGTAGAACTGGTCCCTGTGGAAAATATTTATTATTTTCTTGCAGATCAGAAATATGTCACTGTTCGGCATAAAAATGGCAATGTACTTATTGATGAAACGCTGAAGGATTTAGAGCATGAATTTGGTGATCGCTTTATACGTATTCATCGAAATGCCTTGGTGTCTGTGAGCTTTTTAGAAGGTTTAGAAGTCGTAAGCTCGGGGCAGTATCAGGTGCGTTGTCGAGATTTAGAAGAGCGTTTGGCGGTCAGCCGTCGACATTTACCGAATTTACGTGAGCGAATACAAAAATTATAGGGCAAGTGTCAAAGCACATTGCGAATTAAGCTTGCATTTTCAACTGAGCAAGTTAAGTTTAGAATAATAGCCCTATAGACTGTATTTTAAAATTTATGAATATCCTTAAGATCGCAACTCGACAAAGCCCGCTTGCACTTTGGCAGGCGGAACATATTCGTGCACGCTTAGAAGCACTTCATGCAAATTTGAAAGTTGAGTTGGTGACCTTTGTGACCCAAGGTGACAAGATTCTAGATACCCCTTTAGCCAAAATTGGGGGGAAAGGATTATTTGTAAAAGAGTTAGAAGCGGCGTTGTTGGATGGTCGTGCAGACTTGGCAGTTCATTCGATGAAAGATGTGCCAATGGCTTTGCCTGAAGGTTTAAGCTTGGCCGTGATTTGTGAGCGTGAAGACCCATTAGATGCTTTCGTTTCAAATACTTATAACAGTTTTGATGATTTACCCCAGGGTGCGAAGGTTGGAACGTCGAGCTTGCGCCGCAAATGCCAAATTTTAAAACAACGTCCAGACCTTGAAATTATTGATCTGCGTGGCAATGTGGGTACGCGTTTATCTAAACTCGATGCGGGTAACTATGATGCGATTATTTTGGCGAGTGCAGGGCTGAAGCGTTTGGGCTTAGCAGAGCGTATTCGTCATACTCTTGAGCCTGTTGTGAGTTTACCTGCAGTTGGACAAGGTGCATTGGGCCTAGAATGTCGTAGCCAAGATCAAGCTGTATTGGATTTAATTTTGCCCTTAATGCATGCAGAGACCAATTCTTGTGTACGTGCAGAACGTGCTTTTAATGCATATCTAGAAGGTGGCTGTCAAGTACCGATTGCAGGTTATGCAACCTTAGAAAATGGTCAGATTCATTTGGAAGGTCGAGTCGGTAGTGTTGACGGTCAAACCTTGTTGAAAGCACAGCAAGTAGGTCTTCCCGAACAGGCTGAACAGCTCGGTGTCAAATTGGCCCAAGACTTGTTAACCCAAGGTGCCGGTGAAATTTTAAAGGCACTGTATTAATACATGCTTTTTATCAATACACGTCCGACAGATCGTGCAGCGCAGCTTAGCTTGACGCTGCGCTCTGCGGGTGTTGCTGTGGCTGAGCTTCCATTACTTGAGCTCAAGCCGCGGGCATGGTCAGAAGCATTGGCAGCGTGCTACGCCCGGTTGAGTGCTGCGGATGTATTGGTTGTGGTGAGCCCCTCTGCGGTCACCTTTGGTATACAAGGTCTGCGTAAGGCAGGCATTTCACTTGAACAGCTCGAACATACTCAATGGATTGCAGTCGGTGACGCAACCGCAGCAAAGCTGGCTGATTATGGCATTCACAGTGTTGTGCCGCAGGTGGAAACCTCAGAGGGAATGCTCACCTTAAGCCATTTAGAACAATTAGAGGCCGGGGCTTGTGTAGCGTTTTGGCGCGGTGAAGGTGGTCGTCAATTTATGATGCAGCAGTTGCTAGCACGTGGCATTCAGATTCTCAATTTTGTGCTATACGAACGGCATCTACCGGAAGAGACCACTCAAAAAGTAAAAACACTCATTTCTGAACATCAGTTGTCATCTCCGTATTGTATGTTGATCACCAGTGAGGCCAGTTGGCTCAATTGGCTTGACTTGATTCAGTCGCATTTATCAGTGCTGAGTCATGCACATTTTTTAGTTTTAGGTGTAAGGTTGTTCGAGCTACTTGAGCAAAGTCGTATAACACTGAACAAAGATTTTAAAATTATTCAACTCGAAGATTTAAACGCGACACACATATTGCAGCATGTGCAAGTCGTGCAGGGAAATACATGAAGAAGTTGTTTGTCGTTGTGGTCATTGTCGCCGTACTTTGGTTGGCTAAACTCAGTTTTGACTTGTTTCAGGTCAATGCTCAACAAACCGAACTGATGCAACAACAAACTTTATTGCAACAGCGCAATGCAGGTTTGAATGATCAGGTCGTGGCTTTGAAACGCCAGTTGAATGGCACAACGACCGAGATGTCGGCTGCAACGACATCGAATGCTTCGATTGCTGCTGAGGCGACCCATAGTATTGAGCCAATGATGGTTGTGGGCCAGCAACTTGATTTGGTTGAATTTGCCATGCAGCAACAACAATTTGCTGTCGCTTTAGAAAAATTAAACCAATTAGACCAACAATTAGATCAGTTGAGCTTGGCACCTGCACTGCGTATGAGTTTGCATCAGGTGATTCAAAAAGACCGTGAGACCTTAAAGCAATATGTGACAGAGCGTCAGTTGCAATCTGATAAAGTGAAAAATACCCTGCAATCCATCGATCAATTGTTAGAAAAAGAAATATTAAAGCCATACAGTTCAAAAGAGCAGCAAAAAGGTCTTTCTTTTTGGCAAAAATGGATTCAAGTCGAATCAGTCGAACAACCGAGTCCCGTATTAATGCAGCGTAGCTTGGTATTAAAAGAAATGCAGTTACGTTTAATTTTGGCTCAGCAAGTTTTAAATCAAGGACAATATCCTCAATTTCAACAAGAAATCACTGAAATTATGCAAATTATGCAGCAATTGCCAGATGCTTCATTAAAACCGATACGCCAACGTCTAGAACAATTAAAGGACATTCCGGTTATTTCTGTACCGCTATTAAATACTCGGGCACTCATAGGATAATCGACTATGAAACATATTTTATTGGCCTATTTATTTATTAGCTTATTGGTTGTTGCCATTATTAGTTTGCTGAGTTTTGGACATGGTGCAGGCTATGTCTATTTATACTGGCGTGAATGGCAAGTTCAATCCAATATTTGGTTTTTAGCATTATTGCTGGCACTACTGAGTTTGTTCGTGCAAATGCTTTGGTATGCGGTTAAACGCTATTTAAGTCGAGAGCAGCGTAAATCTGAAACAGTCTTTAGTTTTAATAAACTGCATCCCTATGAACAATTGGCTGTCATTTGGCTTTTAAATGCTGCGCAAGATCAAAAAAACTTTATTCAGCAAGCTTTTACTGAGTCTGGATTATTAAAAGGGGTGATTGATGCGCGTTTATATTGGATTCAGCAACAATATGAAACAGCATTAAATGCATTAACTCAGACCAATCCAATGGCTTTTGAACTCGCAGAATTGCAACGGATTGAAATTTATTTATCCCAACAAGAGGGTGAAAAGGCTTTAACGCATCTCGAATTTTTGAATCAACATGAATTATCGCCATGGTTGCAAAAAGTCAGCACTGCCTATGAGCAGCGTTTAACCACGCTATGGGGCATGTTTGCGTTGCAGTTTCCTTGGTTGTATTTGCGTTCGACACGTTATGGACATTTAGATGAGCTGACAAAACAAGCTTGGTTGGAGCAATTATTATCTGCATTTGATCAAGCTGATGTCGATGACTTACAGCATTTAAAGCAGCGTTATTTGGATTTGCAAGATCAAATAACAGAGCGTAAATATGCGGTCAAAGTGTTGTGGTTAAAAGTCTTGTCTCGTATGCCAGAGATGAGTCAGGAACATGAGCAATTGGCTATTCATTTACTTGAACAGCAATTTAACAAAGAAGTGTTCTTTTTGTGGTTCCAGCAAAAAATGTTGAAGCAAAACCCTGACTATGTGGCTGTAGAACAGCAGATTCAACGTTGGGAAGAAAAGTATCCTGCACTACCTGTTTTTAGTTTTGCAAAATGGAATATTTACCAAGCGACAGAACGCCAAGCTGAGGCGGATGCATTATTAGAATTATATCCAGATGATGTATTAATGAGTTATTTACGTATCAAGTCAGCTTTAAATCAGCAGGAATATTTGACCAAACAATTAAATTTAATATTTGAAAATAATGCTAATTTTATGGAAATTCGAATATAAGGACATAATATGCAAAAAGATTTAGCTCAATATTCATTGATTCATACTCAACACGTAGCTTGGGGGGATATGGATGCTTTTGGTCATGTAAATAACGTGCATTATTATCGTTATATGGAAAGTGCGCGGATTGGTTATTTAGATCAGTTGGATATATTTAATCAGTCTGTGGTTACGGTTGTTGCTTCAAGCCAGTGTAAATATTTAAGCCCCGTGGTTTATCCTGATATTTTAAAAGTGGCAACGCGCGTTGAAGAATTAAGAAATAGTGCATTTCGTATGGGTTATATATTATGGAGTGAACAGCAACAAAAAATCGTTGCAACAGGCGATGCGGTTATTGTGTGCGTGGATAAAATGACCCTGCAAAAAACCTCTATTCCAGAAAATATTAAAACCAAAATAAAAGCCTTAGAAAATTCAGTGGGAAATAATATTTAAATACAATTTAACTTTATATATTTTAAGGAGTCGTGTTAAAATATTGTAGTAAAATGAAAATTATTTATTGAATAAAAATTTTATTATAATATTATGAGCGAGTTTTCATAAGCATTATTAAAATGAAATTTCGGAGTTAAAGATTATGCCTGATATTAGTAATTTATCAGTTGAAGAGTTAAAGAAGCTTCAAGTAGAAGCTGAAGCACTGATTGCATCTAAAAAAGATCAAGCGATTGAAGATGCGTATAACCGTATTGTTGAAATTGCAGAAAATTTAGATTTAAGCGTTGAACAAATTCTTGAATTTGGTTTAAGCAAACGTAAAAAATCAACGCGTAAAGCGGTTGAGCCACGTTACCGTAGCAAAACCAATGCAGATGACACGTGGACTGGTCGTGGTAAACAACCACGTTGGTTAGTGGCTGAGTTAGAAAAAGGCGCGAAACTAGAAGACTTCTTAATTTAAGAACAATTCATGAAATCGTCATATCCTGAGTTCAGGATAATTAAACCAGGCAAATGCCTGGTTTTTTTATCTCTTTGAATTGGCTATGCAGAAAAAGTATGCATAATGTGTCTATAAAGAAAAATGTTTAAATGATGGAAAAAAATTGATGGATCGGTTGTGGTGGGATGATCAATAAAACTAATAATATTCGGTGGCTCATTTTTGCTGCGATCAGTTTTTTAATTTTCGTTATGCTGCAAGTGCCAGCAGCGTGGCTCATTACAAAGTTTTATAAAAATAACCAAATGCTACATAACGTCAGTGGCAATATTTGGCATGGGCAAGCAGATTGGACACGAGGAAATTTGAAAGGCTCGTTAAACTGGAACACACGCCCGTGGGATTTGATTTTATTACGCTTGGGTGCAAATGTTGAAATTCATAGTGGCAATACCAAACTACAAGGTGTGATGGGGTATGGTTTTGGTAAAAGTATTAGTATTAAAAACTTAGAGGGTCAAATTGCTCCTGAAACCTTAAAAAGTTTTGCCGATTGGCAATGGCCAATGAATGCCATTCAATTAAAAGATGTGCAGTTTAAATATAAGCCACAACAGGGATTTAGTCGTTCATCAGGCGAGATACAGTGGGCAGGTGGGGATTTATCATTTAGCTTTGCACAGCGTCAAGAGTCAATGAATGTGCCTGCCATGTTGGCTCAATTAAAAGACGATAATGGCAAATTGTCGATTGATGTTCGAGATCAACGTGAACAAAAAATGATGAACATGTCACTTGAGCCAGACCTCATGTTGGATGTGCAATTAACCCAGCGCTTTTTGATGAATGTTGCTTCCTATGAAGGTAAGGCAGGATTAGATACGTATGTGATTAGTTCGCGTCAACCCCTATTGAGTGGGGTGAACTGATGGCTGACTATTTCGAAAAAATCCGCGAGATCAATTGGAAGCAAACAGATCGACTTGCACCTGTGGTCTTGGTTTTAATAATTTTGTACCTGTGCTGGAAGTTAGCCGCTTTATTTTGGTTATTGATTGCACCGCCACAAGCCATGCAGTTAGACCGAGTTGAATTGGGTTCACAGCAAACGCAAGTTCCTAATATTAGCTCTTTTGCCTTGTTTCAGGAAAACCGCAGTTCAGCAGCTGACGCGCAGTTAAATATGGTGTTACAAGGTGTGGTGGTTGGACAGCCAAGTCGCTACTCGTCGGCAGTGATTAAGGTCAATGAGAGTTCAGATCGCTACTTGGTTGGAGAAACCATTCAAGGTTCATCATATCAACTGGCTGAAGTTTATTGGGATAAGGTGATTTTAACGCAGGGTAATGGTGCACGGCGTGAATTAGCGTTCCAAGGTATTGAAAACGGATTAGATCAACCGATTGTCCCTACAGCCAATGCAACATCAGGCGGATCTTTGCAAAATAACAGCATGCAAAATGCAGCTAATCCTGCAAATTCAGGGCAAGGCACGACGCAGTCCGCGATTGGTCAGGCCGTACAACGCATGACAGAAAATCGTGAGCAATATCTGCAGGAAATGGGGGTGAATCCATCAGGTAATGGTGGGTTTGAGATTTCAAATCGAACACCTGCTGCCTTGAGAAATAAATTGGGTTTGCAACCGGGTGACCGCATCATGTCTTTAAATGGGCAGGCAGTCGGTGCAGGACAATCTGAGGCGCAATTATTAGAACAAGCCCGCCGTGAAGGGCAGGTGAAACTTGAAGTCAAACGTGGTGATCAAGTGATGACCATACAACAGGATTTTTAGTGATGTTTCATCACTTTATAGGGTTAGGAAACACAGGCGTATATGGCTTTATTTAATAATAACCGTTCAACTTTAGCTGCCTATGCCATGGTGCCCTTGGTTGCTATGGTCAGCACAGCAAGTTATGCACAAACATGGAAAATCAATTTACGTGATGCAGATCTTACGGCATTCATTAATGAAGTCGCAGATATCACGGGGAAAAATTTTGCAGTTGATCCACGGGTACGAGGAAATGTAACGGTTATTTCCAATAAGCCTTTAAATAAAAATGAAGTCTATGACCTGTTTCTCGGTGTATTGAATGTCAATGGCGTGGTGGCGATTCCATCGGGCAACACCATTAAACTGGTTCCAGACAGTAATGTAAAAAGCTCGGGCATTCCTTATGATGCGCGCCACCGTGCGTCTGGAGACCAAATTGTCACCCGAGTAATTTGGCTTGATAACACCAATGCCAACGACTTAATTCCAGCCCTACGTCCACTGATGCCGCAATTTGCACATTTGTCAGCAGTGGCGGGGACCAATGCGCTGATCGTCTCAGACCGTGCTAGTAATATTTACCAGCTCGAAACGATTATTCGTAATTTAGATGGAACGGGTCAAAATGATATCGAAGCCGTGACGCTGCAATCGAGTCAGGCCGAAGAAATGATTGGGCTGTTAGAGTCGATGAGTTCGACCGGCGCATCAAAAGACCCGAAAGGTTCACGAATTCGTATTATTGCGGACAATCGAACCAATCGTATTATCATTAAAGGTGATACAGCGACACGTAAGCGTATTCGTAAGATTATTGAGACCTTAGATGTGCCTGCTGCAGATCGATTGGGTGGATTGAAAGTTTTTCGTCTAAAGTATGCAAGTGCCAAAAACTTGTCAGAAATCTTACAAGGCTTGGTCACAGGGCAGGCCGTTTCGAGTACAAATTCATCGAATAGCTCAAATAGCAGCACGATGAACAGTTTAATGAATGATAGTAATAGTTCAAATGCACAGTCATTCAGTTCACAAAATAACACCAGTTCAGGTATTAACCTCAACAGTAATAACTCTTCCAATAATACGCAAAACGGTATCTCAAGTTTTAATGCCAATGGCGTGAGTATTATTGCCGATGCCACACAAAATGCACTGATTGTGAAAGCAGATCCGCAGCTCATGCGTGAAATTGAGTCTGCGATTCAGCAGCTCGATATTCGTCGTCAGCAAGTGCTGATCGAAGCGGCGATTATTGAAGTTGAAGGCACGGATACCGATCAGCTCGGTGTGCAATGGGCGTTGGGTGATATCAGTAGTGGTATCGGCTTAATTAACTTTGATAACTTTGGTTCTAGTTTAAAGAATATTGCCGCAGGTTATTTAACTGGTGGCGCTGCGGGTGCGGGTAGCGCGGTGAGTGCGGGTACTTCTTTGGTCCTTGGTGACTATCGTGAAGGCAGTGATGGTTCACGTAAACTCTATGGTGCGATGATTCAGGCCTTAAAAGAAAAAACTAAATCGAATCTATTATCTACACCGTCTATTGTGACGATGGACAACGAAGAAGCCTATATTGTGGTGGGTGAAAACGTTCCATTTGTGACAGGTTCGGTCACCACCAATGGTGGTACAGCCAATCCGTATACATCGATTGAGCGTAAAGATGTCGGTGTTACTTTGAAAGTTGTGCCGCATATTGGTGATGGCGGCTCGGTGCGTTTAGAGGTCGAGCAAGAAGTTTCTGATGTAAAAGACAATAAAGGTCAAGCGTCGGATTTGGTTACGACTAAACGCGCGATCAAAACCTCGATCTTGGCAGAGCATGGTCAAACAATTGTGTTGGGTGGTTTGATCTCGGACAATACATTGCATGGACGTCAATCGGTTCCGGGGCTCGGGGCTATTCCTGTACTGGGCAAACTTTTTAGCTCGGAAGGAAAATCCAACAGTAAACGCAATTTGCTGATCTTTATTCATCCGACCATTGTTGGAAATTCTGCTGATGTGAAGAAAATGTCTCAGCAACGTTACAGTCAGCTCTATAGTCTGCAACTGGCACTGGATAATGACGGTAATTTTGCGAAATTACCTGAAAATGTGGACGATGTGTATCAGCAGCGCATACCTGTTTCAAAAGGTACAGCACCTGCGCCTGTGTATAAGACGGTACCGACAGCACCACAAACGACACAGCCAGCGGCAGTGGTCTCCACGCCAGTAGCCATTGAACCTACGGTGAAGCGCCAAACCATTACCGTACCGAATGGCAAAGTGGCGGGCATGCCTTAGGTTAGACAGCAGAGTGGTTTAGCTTTGAAACCACTGCATGCTATGATGAAAAAAACGAGCAATAGAGAATTAACTTCATGACTTGGAAAATTCAAGCAATTTCTGGTGATTTAACAGGACAAGAAATTAGTATTGAGCGAGATATGTTGGTGGGTCGTCATCAACAAGCAGATATTGTTTTACAAGAATCTGATGTATCGCGTAAACATGCTGCCTTTGTACTGAAAGATCAGGCACTCTGGTTGCAAGATCTCAATTCATCCAATGGGACGTTTATTAATGATGTCCGTTTGACTGGTGAATCACTTTTAAAAGAAGGTGATATTGTACAGTTTGCCAGTGTGAAGTTTAGTTTATTGGCTCCAGCTAAAGCTGTTCAGATCCCAGCGGATATTGAACAAAGCGTTGAAGCGTTGCAAACAGAAGAAATTACACCTGTTCAGCAGCCGTCTGAAGCTGTTGCGGTTTCTGAAACTGCGGCACAAGAGTCTGTAGCAAACACGTCTGAAACTGAGACACAAGAGCCTATCGTTAAAACTGCAGCACAACAAATGAATGATCAAGGGATGCCAGAGTTGAAAGAGCGCGATGGCTCGGTTCAATTGACTCGTGATGGTATGCCGACCAATGTGGGTGTGCCTAAACCTGCGCCAATCCCTGAGGGAATTGACATTACTGCTGCTCCGAAAAATGAAGCATGTGATGTAGAAATTCCAGCGACATGTGTAGAGCAAGAGCGTGAAGCGCAAAAAAATGCCTCTGTAGGCTTAATCTCAGTCATTGTTTTAATCATTCTTGCAATTATTGCATGGGTGTTGTTTAAATAAACCGAGACATTCCTCAAAAGGCATGCATGGGCATGCCTTTTTTATGGGGAAAATTTACAAAAAAATAGAGGGACATTATGTTTGAAGTTCGTTTAGCAGAACGCCAAATGATTTTATTTGATCTGGATGGAACGCTAGTCGATTCAGCATCTGACTTACATCGTGCGATGAATATGAGTCTAAATACGTTGCAATTACCTTTGGTCACAGAAGAGCAGGTGCGAAACTGGATTGGGAAAGGAACTTCATTGTTTTGTCATAGCGTACTTGAATACTTGACCGGAAAGGTGGATGCCGCACAGCACCATCTTTTACTGGAAACTTTTCTAAAGATTTACAATGCAGATCCTTGTGTTTTGACGCAGCCCTTTGATGGCATTCTAGAGTTCTTGGATTGGGCAAAAGCAGAAGAGAAAATTCTGATTTGTGTGACCAATAAACCAGAGCAACCGGCACGCAGTATTGTGCAAGCACTGGGTATGCATGATTACTTTGATGATGTGATAGGCGGAGATCGTTTTGAAGAGCGGAAACCACATCCCAAGCAGCTAGAGTATTGTGCGGAACATTATGCCTTACCAAAACAGCAAATTTTGATGGTGGGTGATTCTGTCAATGATGTAGAGGCAGCACGTCGTGCGGGTATTGATTGTATTGTGGTCAGCTATGGCTATAATCATGGTGAAAATATTCGAGATTGTCAGCCGCAGCACGTGGTTGATAACTTAAAAGAATTATTGGGTTGAAATAAGTAGGGTTAAGGAAGTGAAAATGAGCAAGTGTGTAGTATTTCGATGGCGTCACTCAATCAGCATGAGAAGAAATTAACTGAAATTGACCACGCGAAATATAGAGAAACCCAAATGACTACACAAACTCAATTTGAACAACTGAAAACTGCTGGATATAACTTGATTCCGGTATATCGTCAGCGCTTGGCAGATACAGAAACTCCGCTGTCTGTCTTTGCGCGATTAAAACAACATAAACAAGCCTATTTATTTGAATCTGTAGAGGGTGGCGAAAACTGGGCGCGTTACTCCATTATTGGCTTGGGCGAGTCCACCGTATTTTCGTGTAATGAAGGGCAGTTGACCGTTCAACATGCTGATGGCTCGGTTGAAAAACAACAATGTGCTGACCCATTTCAATACATTCGTGACTTCCAAGCACAATATAAAGTGCCTACACAGCAAGATTTGCCAGCGTTGCCGAGCTTTACCGGTGGATTGGTTGGATACTTTGGTTATGATGCTGTACGTTATATCGAACCAAAGCTCAATAACGTTCCAGAAGCTGACCCGGTCGGGATTCCGGATATTTGGATGATGCTATCAAAAACCGTCATCGTCTTTGATAACCTTAAGGATACCTTATTCTTAATTGTGCATGCCGATGTAAATGATGCTGAGGCCTATACCAAGGCGCAGCAGCAATTGGATGAGCTAGAAGAACTTTTGGCAACCCCAATTGCACTCAAAGCAAATAAGCATACTGCACCACAGTTTGAATCCATCACTGGACATGACAACTTTATTGACTCTATTGCGAAAGTAAAAGAGTACATTAAGGCCGGTGATGTGATGCAGGTTGTGCCGGGCCATCGTATGGTATCCGATTTTGATGGTGAGCCTTTGCAGGTCTATCGTGCACTACGTCACCTCAATCCATCGCCATATTTGTTCTTGGTGCAAGGGCAGACACTAGAAAATGACATTCCTTTTCATATCGTCGGTTCATCACCTGAAATTTTGTCCCGTTTAGAAAATGGTGTGGCAACAGTTCGTCCTTTGGCGGGAACGCGACCACGGGGTAAAACAAAAGAAGAAGATTTAGCGCTAGAAAAAGATTTGCTATCTGATGAAAAAGAAATTGCAGAGCATTTGATGTTGATCGATTTGGGGCGAAATGATGTTGGACGCGTTTCTAAAATCGGTAAAGTTCACGTGACTGATCAAATGGTGATCGAACGTTATTCGCATGTCATGCACATTGTGTCAAATGTGCAAGGTGAAGTACGTGATGATGTCGATGCTTTGGATGTTTTTAAAGCAACATTCCCTGCGGGCACACTTTCAGGCGCACCAAAAATCCGCGCTATGGAAATTATTGACGAAGTTGAACCAGTAAAACGTGGAATTTTTGGTGGTGCTGTTGGTTATTTAGGCTGGCATGGTGAAATGGACATGTCGATTGCGATTCGTACCTGTGTAATTCGAGAAAATAAGGTCTATGTTCAAGCTGGAGCAGGGGTGGTGTATGACTCTAATCCTGAATCAGAGTGGAATGAAACCCAAATAAAAGCTCGCGCAGTGATCAAAGCGGTTGAATTATCATCAAATGGATTGATTTTATGAGTTTTTCACGTTTTTTTTAGAAAAAACACTTGCAAGGATTTCAAGATTTGCTAAACTGCACACCGTTCCGATACGAAACGTACGAAACACTAGGAAACGCCGGCATAGCTCAGTTGGTAGAGCAACTGACTTGTAATCAGTAGGTCCACAGTTCGAATCCGTGTGCCGGCACCATCTTAGAAAGTTTGAGAGTGAGTAGAAAGAACAACACTGAAGTAAGTGTAAAATGGTGAGGTTCCCGAGCGGTCAAAGGGGGCGGACTGTAACTCCGCTACGAAAGTTTCGAAGGTTCGAATCCTTCCCTCACCACCAATTTTAAGACTTCAATAAGTGGTTTGTACCAACATCGTGCGGGAGTAGCTCAGTTGGTAGAGCGGTAGCCTTCCAAGCTACATGTCGCGAGTTCGACCCTCGTCTCCCGCTCCATATCTATTGAAGTGCTTATATTTGCTCTTATAGCTCAGTGGTAGAGCACTCCCTTGGTAAGGGAGAGGTCTCGAGTTCAAATCTCGATAAGAGCTCCAGATTTTACAGTTTAGCAACTTTAAATGTTGCGCAAGATTCCAGAAGCAGGCTTTTTAGTCTGCTTTTCAAGTATTGGGTGTTTATTTTTTTTTAGGCGATATGTCGGAGCTGGGTTTTACTCAGAATTGTGTTCGACGTAAACGAGGAAGAAAAGCATGGCTAAGGCTAAGTTTGAACGTAATAAGCCGCACGTTAACGTGGGCACAATCGGTCACGTTGACCATGGTAAAACGACTTTAACAGCTGCGATTGCAACTGTGTGTGCAAAAAAATTCGGTGGTGAAGCGAAAGATTACGCTGCAATCGACTCTGCACCAGAAGAAAAAGCACGTGGTATTACAATTAATACTTCACACGTAGAATACGATTCTCCAATCCGTCACTACG
>NZ_VOZI01000020.1:0-61443 GCF_013419835.1 Acinetobacter sp. YH12052 | reverse complement strand
TGATGTGTGCTGAATTAGCAGGAGACTTTCACTTGGGAGATTCTAGGCAGCTAACCGATAAAAGTCTTCTGCCATTTGATTTGGTGTCTTAAAATCCAAGCCTTTTTGAATTCTTCGCTGATTATAAAATAACTCTATATATTTTGTAATATCCGCTTTGGCTTCTTCCCTTGTTTTGTAGTTGCGATGATGGACTAGTTCATTTTTGAGTATGCCCCAGAAACTCTCTATCGGTGCATTATCAAAGCAGTCGCCTTTTTTGCTCATTGAACCCTGAAAATCAAATTTCTCAAGTAAGTTTCGATATTCATTACTGCAATATTGGCTGCCTCTATCTGAATGTACAATGAGATCTTTAGCAGGTTTCTGATTGCGAATAGCCATATTCAATGCATCACAAACAAGCTTGGCTGTCATGCGCTCATTTAAGCTATAGCCAACAACCTGTTTCGTGTAAAGATCTTTGACAGCTGCCAAGTACAACCAGCCCTCAGCCGTCCAAATGTAGGTAATGTCACTCGACCACGCAAGATTAGGCTTCGTCATTGAAAACTGTTGCTTGAGTAAATTGTCATAAATAGAACGGTTGTGATCACTGTTCGTGGTTCTTTTGAAACGCTTATGGCGCTTACAATACAACTGATTTGATTTTTTTATTTGGCGCACAGCATACGTACTTATTTTGATACCTTGCGCTTGTAAATGCTTGGTTAATCGAACATAGCCATAGCTTTGTTTGGTTTCTTCATGGGCTATTTTGACCAAAATTGTCTGCTGATTTCGCTGAATTGATCTTTTACTCATGCCTCGCTTTAGCCAATCATAAAAGCGAGAAACGGATACACGAAGTAATCGAGCCATTAAAATAATCGGAAATAAGTGGCTTTGCGATTTCATATAGGCGTACCTCACTGACTTTCTTTGGCAAAGTACGCTGCTGCCTTTTTTAAAAATTCACGTTCCATTTCAGCTGTTTTGAGCTGTTGTTTAAGCTTCTTATTTTCTTCGAGTAAGGCGTTTAGATCGGGCGAATACTGTTTTGTGCCTGCTAAAGTTCCAGCCTTTGCTTTGTTATTCCAGTTCGAAAGGGTTTGCATTGAAATGCCAAGTTGTCTAGCGGATTCCGATACATTACCTTGGTTCTCTTCAATGGCTTTTATGGCTTCAGCTTTAAATTCTGCGGTGTAAGTCTTCTGTTTCTTGCTCATGGTAAACTCCTAATGAGTATGTATAGTTTACCAAGTTAAACCCTCCTGTTTTTTAAGCACACATCAATCTTTTAGTGCATCTTGCTCATGATGCAAATAAACAGTTTGTGGAGGTAAATTCTTAGACTGATGAATGACTTCAGTAGTGAGCTCATGCTTATATTTAAATTTTGGTTGCACAAAACGCTCAAACTCTTGTTCGGGTAAACCACAACTGAGTAAATTCCCGATGAGGCATTCAGAGAGCGCCGGATCTATATCTACGTTGGGAAGCTGTAACCAGTTGTAGCGAGCATGCTGAAGTAAATGCGATAAGCTATTTTTTTTAAACTTTTTCTTTATTTTTCGAAAGATATACTCAAGATAGCCCTCTACGGGAAGATGAACATGTCGAATATCTCTCAGATTAAAATGTATTAGCCACAGACGTGTGACGGGGTCTGGAATAAAATTTCTAGATTTTCGAACAGTATATTCATCAATAAAAATATCGCCATAATGATTAGAATGGGATTCTAAAAAAAGAATATTAAGGTCTTTATAATGGCGTACTTTTACTGGATTTCTGAGGTGTTCAAGCAAGGCATTAAGTTCAGCTTTTTCATTTAAGCCACCAAATAGAATGGCAGACAATATAATATTGCCCACGATTTCCTCATTTGAGAATGAGTCACAGCTTTCAGCCAATTCCCAATAATTATAAAGCTGTTGTACGAGGTCATTTATTTCATGACCATCGGCATTCCAGCTCATGGTCACGATAGGCTTATCTCTTTTAATATCTAAAACAGCATGAGGCAGCTCTAAATCCAAGCGATGCTGAGCATTTAACTCTTTGATGTAATCTTCAAAAAAATCATATGCAAACTTGATCCACTTTTTACTCGTAGAGTTTTTCTTGATGTGGCTATAAACCTCGCCGTAATCACCTAGCAAATGTGGATTCTGATCAAACTGCTGTTCTGAAAAATATTTGCGGAGTGAAGCATGAACTTCATTTTGAATTTTTTGTTCATTTAATTGTCGAGTAAGTTCTCGTTTCTTTTCGGCAAACAGTTGATCTGCTTTTTTAAGCGATGAGGACATTTAAATTCACTCCAATAATTTCAAAATATTCCTGCATTTCATTTAAATGTGTTGCGAGCGCGCGATATTGGTTCAGAGACAAACTAGAAAATGGATGTGCGGCTTCCTGTTGGAAGGCTTCATGTCCAAAAAGTGCAAGTATTAAAGGCTCGGGGATTTGTTTGTTGGTGAGAAAGGCACGTGTTGTATGGCGGTGCCAGTTGGGATGTGCTAACCCAACTTCAGGATGAAAGTCACGCACATTGGAAGGTGTAAGCGGAGTGAGTGTGCCATTTTGTAAAAGATTTAACAGAGGCTGTTCATTATTAAATATGGCATCAATTTGGGCTGAGATTTCGCGGTTAATCGCCATGTAATGTTGTTGGATATGTTCGAGGAAACGAAGATATTTCTTTAATTCACCGATGAGAAATGCACAAAGTGGAATCAAGCGTCCAAAGCCACGTCTACCACCGACCTCTTTGTCAGACAGCATAATTGTCTGTTGCTGAAAACTTATATTATTCAAAAAACCTGGAAAGTCCCGAACAGGTCGTGCAGCGGTAAACAAAAGTAGGATATGCCACATCCAAATGCTATAAGCATTAAAACTTTCTACCCAGTCGTTATCTGAAGTCGTATAAATTTTGGTGTAAAGATAGAAAAGGATGTCCTTTATGACATTTTTACTTGGTGCTTTTTGGCTACCAAAGCAGATGGACTGATCACTATAGACAATATCACCGTAGTCATTTTCAGCGAGCTGTGTACATAGTTCAGATAAAACTTTGACATAATTTTTTTGTAATTTATTTACATTGTAATGGCAGTAAGAGCTTGAAGAAGAGTGACTTGCATCTACACCAGTGATGATGTCAGCAAGTTGCCTATTGCCTGTTTTTTGCAAAATAACATGATGCAGTAATGAGCTAGTTTTTGATAAGTTCAGCTGAGGAATTTTGACTTCATCTTTTATTATTCTAATTTTTTTCTTTAGCTCATCTTCAGTGATGATTGGTTCTGCTTTGATACGATCAATAAAGTGATTTGGGATAGGGATATCTAAATGAACGGTGTTATTGATCAGTGACTCCGGATATTCAAACGTTGCATCTTCAAAAATGCTGAATTTGGTTGAGAGATAGTATTGGTCACTTTGCAATTTAATGACTTGGCGATGATTTAATCTTTTTACACGCCTTTTTTGAAAATTTAACCAGTCTTTAAAGCCAACGCCTGTGATTAAGCAAAGTAATACAACGAGCACGCTTTTATCATTATGTTTTTTATCATCATGATACAGGTATGTAATTAGGTCAGAAATAGTATAAACACTTGGGAGTAAACAACTTGCAGTGAGCAAATGATCTTGTCGTTGCATATGTTTTGGAATTAACGAAAGTGCCATACGTTGGGCATTTTTAGAATGTCTGGCAAGTGGTGTAATCTGATCTGCTTGAACAATAACAGAGGGGTCTTCTTGCTCGTCAAGGGCTTGCTCATTAGCTAAACCTCTATTACTTTTTTTAGTCTCAATGATTTCGTTAATAGTTCCATCGGTATCCCATGTACGATATTGCAGTTTACTATCTACACTTGATTTGGCAATTTTTGGACGGCTTTTTAGTACATAATTGAATGCAATACGTAATTCATCACAGAAATTTTTCTGAAAATCATTTAGTTCTTGATCTGCTTCAGGTTGAAGAGCAGACTCTACAAATTGCTCTAATGATAGAAATAAAGCAGGGAATTTAAGAGTTAAGAATGCTTGATAATCTAATGCGTGAGCATCTTTTTTTTTTGCAAAAAAAGACTTGTTTGCAACGCGGAAACGCTGAAATAAGCGCTTAATCGTATTGAGATGCTCTGTATGTTGTTTTTCAAATAAATCTGGTTTGATCTGCGGCAATGCTAATAAATATAGTGCTGCTTTAAGGACGAGCACATTCCAGGTGAGTAGTTCCGTGTGCGCATGATAAATGCTGGCAATACTGTTGATGTAATACGTGATTGGGGAATCACCAATTTTAGATTTTCTAGACGCTTGGAGAGTAGCGGGAATGCGAGGTGGTGAACTTGTAGAAATATCAGATTCAATCTCACTGAGAACAAGCCCCTTAAGATAATCTGAGCAGTCATGGTAAACCAATAGATCTGCGATAAAGTTAATATGTGCATGAAGACACAAATCCTCTGCATTAAAAAGCTTTTTTAATAAGTCTGATAATAAAATTTTGGGTTGAGGAAGGGGCTTAGTTTCACTTTCGTGCATATGAACAATTCCAAAAATCTGTTGGATTTGGTGAAAAATCATTTTGATTTAAATAATGATCGACGACTTTTGATTGCTTGCTGACTTCGTCAAGTAGATGCTGGCGACGTGCATGGATTTTTCTGTTTCTATTGTGGAGTTGTGTATGGCTAAAATTGAGTAACTTACCAAGCCCCTCAAGACTGAGCGTTTTATGTGCTTTGAATGAATGTAAGCGATTAAAGTCGAGTAAAACTTCAGTCGAAATATATCGGTTGATCGCTTGCTGAAGATGCTGCGGATTTAAATTGTGTATATCAAAAGTATTTGCTTGCAAAAAACTTAAGAATTCAAAGCTTGCATAGTGTTTGAGTTGTTGTTGTAAGTTGGCATCAGGTGGGAACGTATATACATGTAATTCCTGAGGTGAAGGCGGAAGCTTCATGTGATGCAGGTACAAATCAAAATTATCAGCGATCCAGAAATTGGATATTCCTGCTATAGACCAAACATTGAGTTTGTTTGATGCTAAACGAAAATGAGAAGTTAATCGTAGAGCTCGAAAGGCCATGTGATAGCAGTGATGAATGCCAGCAAAATCTGGATGAGTGTTTAATGCGAGTTTAGAAAGATCTCGCTTGAAGATAATTTTGGGGTTATCAAAATTAAATGAACATTCAGAAGTTACTTGTTTACGCGTTCCACGGCACATATTTAGATTATTAAAATATAACTATGATACATTTCTACTATTTAACTGTTTACTTTTCAAGTAATCTAACGGTATTTATTGTGTAAGTGTAGAAAAGTAGACACAATTTATAGTTTTGGTGTGCATAATTTAATTTGGTTCTATTTTTATTAGTAATATTTTTAAGCTATTACCGAGGTTGGGATTGATTGATTGTATGGCTGTGATTCCTGCTACAAAGTAGTAAAAGTTAGATCATAAAAATTTACCCCAACCTTGGCAAGGTCACCGAGATTTATTCCATTAAATGACCTTAATTATAAGTATATGATTTGATTACTGGTATATAGTTTTTGGTGGAGTAAAATTTTGATCAATTTAGATCATTTAATGTGGTTTTGGTCACTTCATTTTAGACATTTTAGTTTATAAAAGTCACCTATGTTTTGATGCTGATTTTCGTGAGAAATAATAACAATATATAGTTTAATATAATGATTATTAATAATTTATAAATCGACTACAACATGTAGTAGCGAAGATGCTCAAAATGCACTTACTACGTAACATCAGTTAAATAAAAGTCTCCCACAAACCCAATACGGTTCACTTGGGCCTATGCAGTCTGAAATAGGTTTATAAACTTAATCTGATCTTAAGAACTTAATCTTAGCTTTGTAGAGAAAATCTCTTGAAGGATGAAACGAGTGGATCAGCGAGTAGATGTACTAAATTTTAAAAAACTATTATATCTAATGAGCGTCTTGATCTTGATTAGCCTTGGGCTATGGTGGGGAAGTAAGCTGCTCTCGAATAAAAATATAGAGGCTAAAGTAGAGAGACAGGTTTCAGAGGCTGAGAGGAGTCCTGAAGTCTCAGAGCAACAAATCTTAATTTCTTCAAAACAAATTGAGCAAGTTGGGATCAAATTACACACATTAGGTGCTTCTTCTACTAACATACAAAAACAAATTATTTTACAAGGGCAAGTACAGTGGTCACCAGAAAGCAAAGTTGTACTGACTAGTCCTGTTTCAGGAATGGTGCAGCAAGTTTTGGTACAACCCTTGGCAGAAGTTACCCGGAATCATCATGTACTTGCTGTACATAGTCCAGATTTAATTCAGATTCAAAATGAAATATTGCAGCTTCGTGCTCAACAACAATTAGCCCAGCAAAATTTAACACGTGAACGTAGCTTATATGCTGAAGGCATTATTGCCGAGAAGCGTGTGCAAGAGGCACAGAATCAAGTACAGCGTCTTAATATTAACTTAGGTGCAAAACAGCGAATGCTGCAATTTATGGGAGGAGGGCAGGTAAATAGTCTAAATTCCATTGTCTATGTTAAAAGCCCAACAAGTGGTTATATAGAAAACTTACAGGTTTCTACAGGTCAGTATGTTGAGGCTGGTACAGTATTAGGTCAACTTGTAAACGCTGATTCACCGTTACAATTGTTATTACAAGCTAATTTAGCTGACAGTAAATATGTGCATATTGGGGATGTTGTTCAGGTTGAAGGTTGTGATATTACAGGGCATATACAAAATATCGCTCCAGCACTTGTAGGGAATACACAAACTCAAAATATCATCGTACAAATGGATACCAAACATAATTGTTTGCGGGTGCAACAATTTGTCAAAGTTCATGTTCAAAGTAAGCAGCCAACAGTAATTGCAGCATGGCCAGTACCAAGTACTGCCATAACCTCACAAGATGGTAAACACATTATTTTTGTTAAAAATCAGAAGGGGTTTGAAGCTGTAACGGTTGAAGTTCTATCAGCTGATCAGCAGCAAAGTTATATTACAGCTGAAAAATTAAAACCCAAAATGCAACTTGCTATCAGTGGTGTAGAGCGTCTCAAGGCGGTGTGGTCTGGCTTTGGTGCAGAGCAAGCACCTATTAGCACTACAGAACGTTGAGGTGAGACATATGTTAAAACGTCTTATCGCCTTTTCACTTAGTCAGCGCATTTTAATATTATTGCTCACATTGGCGATCAGTGTGGCAGGCTACATTGCTTTTACGAAACTACCAATTGATGCTTTTCCTGATGTGTCAAGTACGCAAGTACAAATTGTGATGAAATCGCCCGGCATGACGCCCGAAGAGGTGGAAAGCCGTATTGTTGTACCCATTGAACAAGAAATGTTGGGAATATCTCATCAGACAGTAATGCGTTCGCAATCTAAATACGCGATTGCGATTATCACATTAGACTTTGCTGAAGGCACTGACCCTTATTGGGCTAGACAACAGGTGAATGAACGTTTAAGTAATGTGATGTCTGCATTACCAAGTAGTACGTCAGGTGGAATTGCACCCATGACGACCCCATTAGGTGAATCTTTTATGTTTACCTTACATGGGCCACTCAGTGATATGGAAAAACGAACTCTACTTGATCGGGTGGTTCGTCCACAACTTCGTAAAATTGAAGGGGTCGCCGATGTTAACGCTTTGGGGGGACTTGTTCGTACATTTGAAGTGACCCCTAATTTAGAGGCCCTGGCGGCACGAGGCTTATCTTTAACACAGCTACAACAGGCAATCGAGCTAAATAATGCCAGTGATGGTGCTGGGCGGCTTAATGAAAATGGAGAGTCATTACTGATCCGAAGCGATAGCCGCGTCAGAAACCTTGAAGAGTTAGGCGATATTATTGTTTCTAGCCATCAAGGAACATTGGTGCGGGTTAAAGATGTTGCACAGGTACATACTGGAGCACTCACACGCTATGGTGCAGTGACTGAAAATGGCCAAGGTGAGGCTGTCCAAGGTATTGTATTAACTTTAAAAGGTGCGAATGCACGTCAAGTCGTTCAACATGTTCGTGAGCATTTGTCCGACATTGAAAAAACTCTGCCACAGGGTACAACGATTGAACCATTTTATGATCGTGGTGAGTTGGTAAACCGAGCCATTCATACCGTAAGTAAAACGTTATTAGAAGCTATTGTCTTAGTCTTGATTTTACTTTTATTGTTCTTAGGAAACCTAAGGTCTGCTTTAGTGGTTGCGGCAGTTTTACCATTATCTGCACTAAGTACTTTTTTGATGATGCACCATTTTGGTTTAAGTGCCAATTTAATGTCTTTAGGTGGTTTGACGATTGCGATTGGTTTATTAGTGGATGCTGCAGTTGTAGTGGTTGAAAATATTGAAATGCAACTTGCTGAAGCAAAAGAGTCACCGCAACGTTCTTTTTTACCGCCATTAAATATGATTTACCGCGCAGTGTCTGAGGTTGCAGTACCAGTCACAGCAGGCATGATCATTATTATGTTAGTGTTTATTCCATTGGTCACGCTTGAAGGATTGGAAGGGAAGCTCTTTTCACCTGTGGCTTTAACAATTGTATTTGCTTTATCAAGTTCACTAATTTTTTCTTTGACAGTGATTCCTGTACTGTGTTCATTCTTTCTAAAACCGAAAGCACATCACACACCCTTTTTAGTAGCTAAATTAGAAACTGGTTACCGAAAACTTTTGAATCTGAGTTTAGCCCATCCTAAACAGATTTATGTCTTAGCAGGTGGTACCTTACTTCTGGCTGCATTGATTTTCCCATTCATTGGAAAGTCATTTATGCCAACCATGGATGAGGGAGATACTATTTTACAGTTAGAAAAAATCCCTTCGATTAGCTTACAAAACTCAATTGCATTAGATCTGGATATTCAAAAACGTATTTTGGAACAAGTGCCTGAAGTTGAAAGAATTGTGGCACGTACAGGTTCTGATGAATTGGGATTAGACCCTATGGGGTTAAATGAAACAGATAGTTTCATTGTGCTAAAACCACAAACGCAATGGCAAGTCAAAAATAAAGAGCAAATTTTAGAAAAAATTCGTCTTGTACTTCAAGATGTTCCTGGCGTGAACTTAACATTTAGTCAACCCATAGAGATGCGCACTTCAGAAATGTTGTCTGGAGTACGAGGAGATTTGGCTGTCAAAATTTTTGGAAGTGATTTAGACCAGCTTAATGATTTATCAAAGCAAATTGCAATAGTTCTACAAGGCATTGAAGGCAATGAAGATGTCATGACACTCGAAAATTCGGGAGTACAGTATCAAGAGCTGCGAATCCATCGTGATATGGCTATACGAAATCAATTGGACAGTCAAAATGTTCAAGCCCAACTCAAGATGCTCGTGGAAGGCAAAGAAATAGGTTCCATTATTGAACAGGGGCGCCCTGTTCCATTAATGATGAAAGGGGATCCACGTTTGGGAGAGTCGAGTTTTGAATTTTCCAATATTGCCTTGCCAATTGAGAATGCAGCTGCAGTGCCATTGTTATCTTTAGCAGAAGTGGTTAAGACTGAGGGTGTCGTAAAAATTGATCGTGAAAATGCATCACGAATGTCAGTGGTACGTGCCAACGTACGTGATCGTGATTTAGTTAGTTTTGTAGATGAAGCAAAACAATTGGTTGCAGAGAAAGTCAAGTTACCAACCGGCTACTCACTCAAATGGGGGGGGCAATTTGAAAACCAACAACGTGCGGCTGCTCGCTTAATGCTTGTTGTACCTGCTGCATTAACAATGATCTTCTTTTTACTATTTACGACTTTGGGTTCGGTGCGTCAAGCCGTATTGGTTTTCGTCAATATTCCCTTTGCGTTAGTCGGTGGAGTATTTGCATTAGCATTAACAGGTGAGTATTTATCTGTTCCTGCATCAGTTGGTTTTATTGCCTTGATGGGGATTGCTGTACTGAATGGTTTAGTGATGATTAGTTATTTTAATCAACTGATTTCTCGTGGTGTTGCAATTGAGGAAGTTGTTCGTGAAGGTGCTATGCGCCGTTTACGTCCAGTCATGATGACCGCGAGTATTGCAGCTTTAGGTTTGATCCCATTGTTATTTACTACTGGCCCTGGTGCCGAGATTCAACGTCCATTGGCGATAGTTGTGATTGGAGGGCTTATTTCTTGTACTTTGCTGACTCTGATTTTACTTCCTAACTTGTTTAAAAAATTTGGTTTAGCGCGAGATCATCATGTCTGAAATATGCCAACTCTCTATTAACGTGTCCTCTGATATTGCTGAAGAACTTATGGAGCATTTGTGGTTAATTCCTGAGTTGATTTCAGGGTGTACTTGTGTCAACGCACAAGGGTTTGGTAATCGCCAACATTATCGTAATGTTCAGGAAAAAATTCGCGGAGCAACTGAACGGAATCTTATATTGCTGATTGTACAACACGAATCTGTATCATTGGTTTTGGCGCATATTCAGCAAAAATTTAAATCAAGTGATTGTTTTTATTGGGTCATACCTACATTAATTTCTGGTTATATGAGCCAAGGAGCACTTGACTAATGACATTAAATATCAAATTTAAATCAACACTTCTAGGCCAAATTTGGTATCTGTTTGGGTTGGGCTATTGTTTTACAGTGGCTTCGACAGCAATTGCAAAACCTCAACTTGAAGCTGCTTTGCCACCACTTGAAGCAGTACAACAGAGTCTAGTAGAACATCCGAATGTGCGTGCTGCAATATCAGAGCAAGATTATGCAGACTTTGCCCGACAAGGATTAAAAGTAGGGCAAAATCCGTGGACTGTTACAGCCGGTATGCAAGTACGTAAGACGGATACACAACTAGAGCGAAAACAAGCCAATAGTTATGAACCTAGTTTGGGGATAGAAAAACAAATACGTTTGCCTAATAAATACCGGCTAGATCAAGATCTAGCACAACGTATTTCAAGTATTGCAGAACTGAAGTATGAGAATGCTCAACATCAAGCATCTAAAATGTTGTTAAATAGTTGGTTTGCTTATATGCGAAGCACATTGCATTTGAAGCGACTGCAAGAACAGCTGGATCAAATTCAGCAATTTATCCAAGTGACTGAACAACGTATTCGAGCAGGAGATGCACCACGACTTGAGCTAATGCTCTTGAAGAATGAGTACCAACAACTTGAGGAACAATATATGCAAGCTAAAGCTGCATATATTCAAGCTCAGCAATTGTTGGCCCGCGATTATAGAGGAAAGATCCCTGAACAGTGGAGCAGCGATGTTATACAGCCTAGCCCTATACAGTATAGTCAAGCAGAGTGGGTACAGAAAATTTTGTCAGTTAATCATGAGTTAGCACTCGTAAGGATGCAAGCTACACAGCAATACGCAGTATTAAAAAGAGAGCAGCTTAATAGACTGCCAGATCCTACGATTGGTTTTGGTTACAGTAGGGAGCAATCGGGAGAGGAGAATTTATTAGGGGTTAGTGTTTCAATTCCTTTGACTGCGCGACAAGTCGGTATTGCTTCAGGAATGGCAGCGGCAGAAGCAAAAAAAGCGGATTTGGAGGTATTGCGTGTAGAAAAACGTCTGCGTCAAGAAATACAGGGGTGGGTGATTCAAATGGAGTCAGCGACTGTACGGAATACGAAGGCGCAAGAAAACTTACAACTGTTGCAACAACAACATCACTTGATGCAAAAAGCGTATAAATTAGGTGAGTTGAATCTCAATGAGCTTTTGTTGCATTCGCAGCAATTGATTGAAGCACGTAGCCGAGTCGATCAAGCTAAAGTAGATTATGCAGAAAGTATGAGTTCCTTATTACTTGATTCTCATCAATTGTGGCCTTTACATGAGATGGATAGAATTTAACAGTAATATTTACGAGCATAGTAGGGATTATAAATTTGCGCTGTAGTTTGGTAAGCAAGAGAAAAAGGTGTTATGAGAGTTCTATTGGTAGAAGATGATAGCTTGTTGGCAAAAGCAACTGCACGTGGTCTAGATCAAATGGGCTTTGTAGTTGACATTGCGAGCACAGCAGAGCAAGCGTACCATTTTTTAGTGAGTTATCATTATCACTTTATTCTACTAGACTTAGGTTTGCCTGATCGAAATGGGATTGAAATTTTAAAATCACTACGTCGCAAAAAGAATCAAGTTGGAATTATTATTCTGACTGCTCAAGATCAAGTTGATGATCGTATTACAGGTCTAGAGGCAGGAGCTGATGATTTTGTTGTTAAACCTTATGATTTACATGAGGTCGTAGCAAGGATTCATGCTGTATTACGCCGAATTTCAGGAGAGGTAGGGGACCTAATTCAGGTTGGAAATATTAGTATTAACAAAGCGAGTAAACAAGTACTGTTAAATCAAGTCGAAATTGAGTTGACACATAAAGAGTTTCATTTATTGGAGTTATTTACTCTCAATCGTGGTCGTGTAATTTCGCGTGAAAATATAGAAAATTCATTTTATGCTTATGACGTTGATGTGAGTAGTAATGTTGTACAAGTCCATATTCATAACTTGCGTCGGAAATTAGGTAAAAATATTATCCGTACAGTACAAGGTTTTGGATATATCATGGATGAACAGCATTAAATGGCTGATCCAATTCGCAGCTATTCATTAACCCAGCGCTTATCTATAATTTTACTGGCAATTACCACTAGCGTTTGGTTGGGTAGTTTAGGAAGTATTTATTGGGGAATGCAAAACACTGCCAATAATATTTTTGATAAGTCATTAGCAGAAACTGCTCATGCTTTATTGTCTACGACTCTAAGTACCCTAGATGGAAAAGTACCGCAGCATACAGTGATTGAAAAAGCTAAGGGTGAGCATTATGACCAAATTGTATTTCAAATTTGGCATCGTGATGGACAATTAATTTATCGTTCTATTGGTGTGGAAACACAGCCATTTGTTCAGCAAGATAATTTTGGTTGGATTAAACTGAATAATAATACTTATCGTAGTTATTCTGTTTGGGATAGTACGCATACAATACAGGTACAAATTGCGCAGGTTTGGACAATTCGAAAAGATATTCAGCAAGATATGTTGCTGTTTTTGATTTTGGTTTCAATCATATTTTTGCCATTATTATTATGGTTGATTATTTGCACGATCCGTCGTCATTTATTGGCTGTATATAGCATTAGTCAAAACTTAGAAAAACAATCCATTGAACATTTAAATCCAATTAAGCCAGTTGTACCGAAAGAAATAGAACCTTTAGTGAGCTCTTTAAATACCTTACTTAGTGAGATTGCTGAAAGTATGCAACGTGAAAAACGTTTTACCTCAAATGCCGCTCATGAACTCCGTACACCATTAGCTGCTATACGCTTACATGCCCAAGTACTTCAAAATGCACGTTCCAATGAGGAGTCTAAGGAAGCTGCACAGGACATTATTACAGGAGTAGACAAAGCATCAAGAATGATTACTCAGTTGCTTACATTAGCGAGGCTTGAACCGAATGCCACACAAAACAAAAGCAATATTGATTTGGTAGATATTGTTAAAGGTACAGTTGAAATGATGGGTATTCAGTTCAGAAAAGCAGGTGTAGACTTACAATTGCATCTCACCTCAGTGTGCGTTTGGGGGCAGTCAGATCAGTTGGAAATTATGTTGAGAAATATACTCGAAAATGCCATTCTTTATCGTAGTTCAATACATAAACCTATTATTAAAGTCAGTTGTGGAAGTATTGGAAATGGTAGTTTTATACAGGTTGAAGATAACGGCATAGGTCTAGATGAAGCACAAATCCCATTTATATTTCAGCGTTTTTATAGAATAAATCAAGCCAGTTCTGTAGTAGGAAGTGGTCTGGGATTATCTATTGTGAAGCAGATTATTGACTCTCATTTAGGCAAGATTACTTTACAACGTGCAAATGCAGTTGGAGGATTGATTGTCAGAATTGAATTTTTCAAAAAATTGAATATTTATTAAAACGATAGTCAAAAAAATAGATTTTATCATATTGATTTATAAATTTAATTTAAATGCTGGCGTATATCGTTGTCCACTCATAATGTTCTCTCCTATGCAAAAAGAATAGACGAAATTTGTCTAGGAGAATGGTGGCAGTCCAGGGCCTGGTTCAAGCATGACTTGAGTAATACTCGGGCTGTGCTCATGATTTGCTTGAGCATTACTTGCGGATTTTCCCCAACGTGCTTGGGCTGCATTTTTGGTTTTATCAGATTTGATTTGAAATCAAAATATGTATAAGTTTTTGTAGCTCTCAGATTATTTTAAGTCATTTTTAAGATTCAAATTTTAGGCTAAAGCATATTAAAGTCTTTGAACTAAAAAAAATGCTTAAGCTGCCTTCTTTTCCCGGTCTACGCCAGATCAAACCCCTCAGCCTTGCACGCTTCAACCTGTTACTCGCCATTTGGCTGGGACTGGTCTTAAACTTTGCTTTCTATCAGAAAATCCATCAACTGACGCCTTATACCAACCTCAAGGCAGACGCATTATTGGCGGCTACAGTCTTGGTAGTTATCGGCTTGTACAATCTGGTCTTGCAGTGGCTGAACTGGAAATGGAATGCCAAGATACTGGCCAGTGTGCTGATCATTCTGGGCGGTTTTAGTGCTTATTTTGTCAATAGTCTGGGGGTTGTTATTACGCCGGACCAGATCCAGAATATGCTGCAGACCGATGCCCGGGAAGTCCGTGATCTCTGGTCAATACGGCTGGTGATCTGGACGCTGGTCTTTGTGATTTTTCCTTTGTGTATCGTCTGGATGCTGAACATTCAGCCTGCATCTTTCGGGCGTCAATTGTTGCATAAAAGCCTGAGCAGTCTGTTTTCGGCCGTATTGATTCTAGGACTGTTATTCTGTTTTTATGTCGATTATGCAGCCATCTTCCGCGAGCACCGCGATCTGAAGGGCATGATTTCCCCGCAAAATAGTATTGCATCCACCGTATCCTACTATAAAAAGAAAGCACCTAAAGCCAATTTGCCTTTGATTCCTTATGGTGAAGATGCCCATCTGCTGCAGCAGGCTCAAATACAGAAACAACCCAAATTGATGGTGCTGGTGGTTGGGGAGACTGCACGTGCCGAGAGTTTTGCTTTAAATGGTTATGCACGCAATACCAATCCTGAACTGAGCAAGTTACCGATAATTAATTTCAATCAAGTCAGTTCTTGCGGAACTGCCACAGCTGTTTCAGTACCGTGTATGTTTTCAGGGATGACACGTCAAAACTATAATGAACAGTTGGCTAGCCACCGAGAAGGTTTGCTGGATATTGCTCAGCGGGCCGGTTATCAGGTGACCTGGATTGATAATAATTCGGGCTGTAAAGGTGCCTGTGACCGCGTACAAAAATACCAGATTCCAGCCCAACTGAAACAGAGATGGTGTGATGCTGGTGGTGAATGTTTTGATGAAATCCTGGTGGATAGCCTGAAAGATTATCTGGCGCATCTGGATAAAAACAACTCGAAACCGCAGTTAATTGTACTGCATCAGATGGGCAGTCATGGCCCCGCATATTTCAAGCGCTCCAAAGCACCATATCAGCCATTTCAACCGACCTGTAATACCAATGCCATTCAGGGCTGCAGTACAGAAGAATTAAAGAATAGCTATGATAATTCGATTGTATATACAGACCATGTTCTTGCCGAGATCATTGAAACTTTAAAGCAACAGACTCAATATCAAACCGGTTTCTGGTATCTGTCTGATCATGGAGAATCTACCGGAGAGCACGGTTTATACCTGCATGGTGCTCCTTATAGCATGGCGCCCACGCAGCAAACCCATATCCCAATGCTGATGTGGTTTTCTGATACCTGGCAACAGTATAATGCCCTGCAGCTAAACTGTTTAAAAACACAGACCGGACAGGCACGCAGTCACGATCATCTTTTCCCCAGCTTATTAAGTATGCTGGATATAAAAACGCAAGTGATTGAAGCTAAAAATGATATGCTTGCACAATGCTCATCATCATTAAAAAACAGAGCTTGAAATGCATAAAATACTGATTATTGAAGATGACTTTATGATTGCCGAGTCGACTGAAACATTGCTTAAACTGCATCAGTTTGAGGTGTACTGGGTCAATAATGGGATTGAGGGTTTAAAACAATTACAGCAGCAGGTCTACGATATTGTGCTGCTCGATTTAGGTTTGCCAATGATGGATGGCATGTTGGTGCTAAAAAATATCCGGCAGAAGTTTCCGAATTTACCGGTATTGATTATCTCTGCCCGGGATCAATTACAAAACCGGGTAGATGGGCTGAATCAGGGAGCTGATGACTACTTGATTAAACCCTATGAGTTTGACGAACTGCTGGCCCGTATTCATGCCTTAATCCGACGTGCCGGCTTAAAAAATACTGTGACAGATATGAATAAGAAATTATCACACAGTGGGCTGGAACTGGACCTGGAACAGCACATCGTATGCTTTAATGGTGAACCGATCGAGTTGTCTAATCGGGAATGGTCTATTCTCACTGCACTCCTCATGCATCCTAGCAAAATTTTTTCTAAAAACGATTTAGAAGACAAACTTTATGATTTCGATAAGTTGACAAAAATAACTAATCATGCGAAAAAGTTTTTTTAGTTAACAGATGTTCACACATGCCTCGAATTGTTTCTGTACCACTTAGTTTAGAACAGCGAGAATGACTCATTTTTCTGGCCAAGCATGCAAAACATTGGCGTGAAAGACAACGTGCCCAAACTATTCTCTGGCTTTCTGAAGGTAAAAGTGTTGCGGAAGTTGCCACTCTACAAGAAACCCCAACCTTGGCAATAGTCACCAACATAATTTACATTAAATTGTATAAATTGCTGTGTATATAAGTACAATAACATCAATAACTTACGTTTTAAAATATTTGGTCATGATTGCCAATGCCGACTAAATTATCAGCTTTTAATTTCGTCATTCTAGCCACTGCAAAACTCATTGTATGCACCTCATTTCGGAGTTATCTTCCAAGTAAAGTATAACACACTATACTTTACATTCGTAAAGGTGTGCTCTCCGAGGGTCAAAGCAAGAACCTGGCTTGTGCCAGATTCCCAAAGTCAAAAGCAAAAAAATAACCGCTGCTGCCGTTTCTTTTTCCTAGTAACAGAAATGAGATTTTCACCTTTGCGCTTTTCCGCAACGGTTGCAAATTCATTCCCAAGATCAAGTAAAAAAACCATGGGCTTTGCCCAAACCCACGAGGGAAAAATTTCCCCTCGACCCCCTCCAAAAAACTCCCCCAACCCCCTCACTTTTTGAGGGGGCTCCCTCGCCGGTTGGCAGGACAAAACAAAGTTTTGTCAATGCCGAGAGGGTGGAAAATCAGTGGCTCGTATCAACTCCTTAAATTCCTTCCGCTTTGCTCCAGTCAGACATTTACCGTTGACACTTCCCGTTTATCTTTCCTTCTGGCCAAATAAAAAAAGAGTAGCCGTAGCCACTCTTAATTTTACTTATTCAACAATCGCGCCCGATTGCGGCATACTTAAAAATAATCTCAATATTTTTTTGATCTTCTATTCCTCGATTATTCCATATCCTTCTGGTGCAGGAATCCCATGTTCTGCAGAACGACTGACTGATTCCCACTCTTTCCATGTAGATATACGTTTTTCTGCATTTTCAACAGCTAAATCATAAACAAGGCTTCCTAGAATCAATCGGAGAGGCGGATTCTCACTATTAACCAGTTTCATTATAGCTTCGGCAGCCAACTTAGGGTCACTATCAACTGATTCGGTTGAGTTTTGTTGAGCCAACTTCTCACGTAATGAATCATACTCTTTGTTCTGTGTGGTAAAACTCATTTTTAAGTATAGATTCGTCCAATAGCCTCCGGGTTCAACGATAGATACCTTTACACCAAAATGTGCAGCTTCTTGTGCTAATGCCTCGCTAAATCCTTCTAAAGCAAATTTGCTAGCACTATAGATTCCCGACATTGGACCAGTAATCAGTCCACCAATACTAGATATCTGTATAATATGACCTGATCCTTGTGTCCGTAAGTACGGCATAGCTGCTTGACAAATCCAAATTGCACCATAGAAATTAGTCTCCATTTGACTTCTAACTTCATCTTCACTAAATTCTTCAATCATTCCCAATACCATATTTCCTGCATTGTTAATGACAATATCGATCCTTCCAAAATGTTTAATGGCAGTTTCCACTGTAGTAAAAACAGCACTTCTATCAGTAACATCAAGACTTAACGGAAGTAACATTCCTTCAAACTGGTATTTTAACTCATTAAGTTTTTCAATATTTCTAGCAACACCAACAACCTTATCTCCTGACTCTAGTACTTTTTTAGTGAACTCGTATCCTAGTCCACTGCTCGCTCCTGTAATAAACCATACTCGTGTATTTTCTACGTTACTAAATGTCATAAATAATTTCCTCCATTAATCATGTAATATTTAGGTAGCAATTACCCGATATAAAAAAGGGTGAGTACCAAATATTTTATCCAAAAAAGGCTCAGCAAAAAGGGAAAACAAAAAAACGCAAAACGTAATAGAAAACTGAACTGCCAAGTAAAACATGTTGATGGTGGTATGAATGCAACAGAAAAGAAAGAAAAAATCACTTGGCTAAAAGAACAAGCACCTGAAAACACATGCCGTATTTTATCGAATGTACGCTGTTTATCAGAGGGTGTTGATGTTCCATCACTTGATGCAGTGCTTTTCCTTACACCTCGTAACTCACAAGTAGATGTCGTTCAGTCTGTGGGTCGTGTCATGCGTAAAGCCCCAAACAAAGAATTGGGCTACGTAATTTTACCTGTCGTTATCCCTGCGGGTGTAGAGCCTGAACAAGCATTAAATAATAACGAAGCCTATCGTGTAGTGTGGCAAGTATTAAATGCCTTACGAGCACATGATGACCGCTTTGATGCCATGATTAATAAACTTGAGTTTAATGGCAAAGACGTATCTCGTATGGAAGTCGTTGCCATCGCAGACAAAGTCGTTAAAAAGACTAAAAAAGCCAAACCAAAACAAGGTGACGATGAAACAACGACTACAGGTTTAAGTGAAGGTAAAAAACGCAAGGCAAAAGCCCAAGCTAGAGGTGGATCATCTATTGGGGAAGCTGTTTCACCAATGCCACAGCAAACAGAAATGGAATTTGAAGTTGGTGAAATTGAACGTGCTTTATATGCCAAAATCGTAAAAAAATGCGGTAATCGCCATCACTGGGAAGATTGGGCTAGTGATGTTGCTAAAATTGCTAAAACTCATATTGACCGTATTCAAGCCATTCTTGAGAATCCTGCTAATACAAATGAAATTGCAGCATTCAATGAATTTGCACATGAACTACGTGATGACTTAAACAATAGCGTATCTGATGCTGAAATCATTGAAATGTTGGCACAGCATTTAATTACTAAACCTGTATTTGATGCACTCTTTAAAGACCATAGCTTTGCTGAACACAACCCAATGAGTTTAGCAATGCAAAAGGTGCTTGATGCGCTGAATGAGCATCACTTAGAAAAAGAAGCAGATACGCTTAATTCCTTCTATGAATCAGTCCGTATGCGAGCAGAAGGCATTAATACTGCCGAAGGCAAACAAAGTATTATTTTAACGCTATACGATTCATTCTTTAAAAACGCCTTCCCACGCATGACGGAAAAACTAGGGATTGTTTATACCCCTGTTGAAGTCGTAGATTTTATTATTCATAGTGTGAATGACGTACTCAAAAGCGAATTTGGTAAAACCTTTGCGGATGATAACGTCCATGTACTTGATCCATTCACGGGCACTGGTACATTCATCAACCGTTTACTTCAATCAGGTTTAATCCCTGCTGATCGTTTGACCTATAAATACAAAAATGAAATCCACGCCAATGAGATCGTTTTATTGGCGTATTACATTGCCTCAATCAACATTGAAACCGTATATCATGATCAGATGAAAACGGTTAATTCTGCTCTAGAATATGCACCATTTGAAGGGATTTGTTTAACAGATACCTTTGAAATGTACGAAAAAGAAGACTTGGTCAGTAAAGTTCTTGTTGATAACAGTACAAGACGTAAACGCCAGAAGAACCTTGATATAACAGTTATTGTTGGTAATCCTCCTTATTCTGCGGGTCAAGAATCAGCAAATGATAATAATGCGAATGTTGCATATCCACATTTAGATACACGAATTCAAGAAACCTATGCCGTAAACTCGAAAGCTACTTCAACAAAAAATTTAATGGATTCCTATATTCGTGCAATTCGTTGGGCGAGTGATCGTATTAAAGACTGTGGTGTGATTGGTTTTGTGACCAATGGTGGTTATATCGATTCAAACTCTGCCGATGGTTTACGTAAATGTTTGGCTGATGAATTTAGTTCACTGTACTTTTTTCATTTGCGAGGCAACCAACGAACATCTGGTGAACGCTCACGACAAGAAGGTGGGAAAATATTTGGTGGTGGTAGTCGAGCGCCAATTGTAATTGCTGTATTAGTTAAAAATCCAAATGCTAAACAACATGGTCAAATCTATTTTCATGACATCGGTGATTATCTAAGCCGGGAAGACAAATTAGAGAAAATTTCTGATCTAGTCAGTATTAATGGTATTACTGCAATTGATGGTTGGACGATTATCACACCTGATGCTCACAATGATTGGTTAAATCAGCGTGACGACAGTTTTAGTGAATTTATTGAAATTGGAAATAAGAAAACTGCAAGTCCTGTTTTATTTGAAAGTTATTCTTTAGGCATTGCTACAGGTCGTGATGCATGGGTTTATAACTATTCATTTAAATTATTGAAAAAAAATATCAATAATTTCATAAAATTCTATAATACTGAACTTGATAGATACGTTGCTTCTAATAATAAGAATGTAGACATAAAAGACTTTATAGCGATTGATACAACAAAAATTAGTTGGAATGATAACTTACTGTCAGATTTCAAAAGAGAAAAACGACTATGTTCTGAAGATACTTCTTTTTACAGAGTACAGTACCGACCTTACAACAAACAATTTGGCTATATTGCTAAAGAATTGATTGCAAGACGTTACCAAATGCCACAAATTTTTCCTAAAGCTGATACGGAAAATTTAATTATTTCGGTTACAGGGCGAGGTGCAACCAAAGAATTTTCAGCGTTAATCTCAAATCATACAATGGATTTAGAGTGTATTTCTAAGGGGCAATGCTTTCCGCTTTATTTGTATGGAGATGATGTAACTAAAAAAAATGACGATGACCTATTTAGCCATGCTGAAACTAACACGGCAGATGGAAAATATACTCGTAAAGATGCCATTAGTGATGCGGGGCTAAAGCATTTCCAAGATGCTTACCCGACTGAAACGATTAGCAAGGAAGATATTTTCTACTATGTGTATGGGTTGTTGCACAGTGAAGATTATCGTACTCGTTATGCAGACAACTTGACTAAAGAGTTACCACGTATCCCATGCGTGAAAAAAGCCGAAGATTTCTGGGAGTTCTCAAAAGCGGGTCGTGACTTGGCTCATTGGCATTTGAACTATGAAACGGTAGAGCCGTATAAAGCTAAATTGGATTTAGGCGGTAAATCATTAAAGCAATTAGAAGATAAAGACTTCTATGTGACCAAAATGAAATTCCCTAAAAAAGACCAAAAGGATACGGTGATTTATAACAATGCCATTACTATCCGTGAAATACCGTTAGAGGCTTATGACTACGTGGTGAATGGTAAGTCTGCACTTGAATGGGTTATGGAGCGTCAAGGCGTTTCTACGCACAAAGACAGTGGCATTGTGAATGATGCGAATGATTGGGCGATTGAAACGATGGGTGATGCTAAATATCCATTGAATTTGTTTTTACGTGTGATAACGGTAAGTTTAGAAACAATGAATATTGTGAGAAGTTTACCGAAGTTGGATATTTAAGCAAAAAAGCCCTTTCTATTTGAAAGGTAAGCGTCTGATCTGACGTTCTGAAATATGAAGTAGCTGAGCAGCTTGGGATTGAGTTATGCGTTGATCACAGATTTCCTGCAAGACCGACACTCTCCGAAAATATCGAGACGATTCACGGTTGGTTACAGATAGTTTGGGTGTTATTTTTATCTCTATGCTTGATAGGCTTTATGAGCTTACCACAAATAATTTTTCATTCGGTCAGTCCTCGCTTTCATCCGACCAATTTTGACTCAACTCACTCACCAAACGACTCTCATCGCATTTAAAATCAATATAGTGATAGGTATTGGCAGGCAATAGCCAATCCTGCCCTGTCAGTGGACATTTTTGTTCCATATCTTCTGCCTGTGTCCAATCACGGTAATTCATTAGAAAATAATAGGTGGGTACACCTGTGCTTTGTTCAATGATACGGCACAATTCTCGACCTATTTTGCTATGCTCAGAATTGGGATTTTGCATTTGCTCTAAGGCAAAGGCTTCACTTACTGGTTGAGAACCAAGCCACAAACGATATAACGCTTCAGCCTGACGATACCATGACCACACATTATCATAACAAGGGTGATCAGGTTGGGTATATGGGATTTTATATAGAGGAATGCCTTGTAAGGTTACTCCATCTAGTAAAGGCGAACTCCAGCCCCAACGCAACATGTAAAATTCAGATTGCGTTGGTACGGCATAACGGGGAAGAGGATAGTCATGGTCTTCTCCGATATACAAGGTTTGAATGGGTTTACCTGCTAACTGTTCGATTTTATTGTGCATTTCTTGGGCATAGCTGTTCATATTTTTACGGTCAAGGGCATCCATTTCAGGACACACCACAGTCACGCGAGTAATATCATTTTGGCTAACAGCTAAATGATGGTTACGGGGTAATATTTGTCCGTTGCCTTCTAAATTTCCTAAATAACAAAATACATCATGGTCGTGGCTATCATCATCTTCAGCGATACCTGTATATTGGGGTATGATAATATCAAAGGCGTGCATTTTTATATCTCATGCTTAATTTATATTAAATATATTTGGGGATGTTGCTGTTGAAATTGGTTAAAGTGCTGTCTTGTAGTGTCAATTTAACCTATACCGTCAATGCCGTACACTCTAAATATTAATAATACTTAAACTACTTGATATTATAACTATAATTTTTCTTATCATATTTACCGAAATAAGGAACAGCTACATCCTTATGCACTGTATTATTACTATCAGTATATGTAATTACTATAGAGTCTTCGGTGTCAGAATATTTTATAGGATACTTAAATGATTGATTAGGAGATAAATTACCTATATTTTCTGATTTATTAGTGGTTTTATAAGTTAAATTAACCTTAGTTATATCTTCGGAGGTTTTGTTATTTATAATTAGCATCCCTTCTGATTCACTTTGACTGGAACAAGCCACAGTAATTAATGCACTTAAGCTAATTACATACAGTTTTCTTATTGAGATCTTCACGAGCCAAACCTTTAGTTATTTTATTTAATACAAAATAATTCTATGCAAGAAATGCCACTCTCAACTTCTTAAGCCTATTGGAATGGCTGTATTACAAGAATTGTAAGTTTAATATTGAAAGTCTAACCTTCGTAAAATAAATGATTTAGCGAAAAAAAGTTGAGAGTTAAGCATAAAATGGAATCTTATTTTTCACCAAAGGAATTAGAAGATGTTAAAGAACCATTAGTTATAACTTTCATTTTGAGACTACCCTAAATTCTGTGTAACTATCTAGTTTTCTAAAATACTTCTTAAATTTTGTCAAAATGGCTTTATTAGCTCGAAAAACTAACTTTCTATACACCATGAAGTACACCGCGACTACCTAAATAACTCAATATACCAATATCATTAGCCTACAGCCTAAGGTTCTAGTCCTCACTAGGGTACCGAAGCAGTGAAATTGGTTTGCCATAGGCATACTAATCAGAGTATGAAAAAGAAACTCCTCTCTCTGCAAATTCTTGATTGAAAACACTAAGAACCTTCATACTAAAAGTATAATAAATAAGTACTAGCCTTTCTATTATGGTGATGTCGTTCATATTCCAAGATATTCTCCGATCATCTAATAACCCCTCCCAACTAGGATCGTTTATTTTAGGTATAGATTGACTGCCGTAAGAAGGTATTTGATCAACTAAATGACGCATATCATCGAGTTTTTGATTTGATAGGGGTTACCCCAGAATTTGGAGAAAATAGTACGACAAGGAATTTTGTCGACTAATTAATTTATTAAAATCAAAGATTTATATTTTTATGCTTTGCCTGTCTGCTAGAGATTGGCAACATGCAATTTAATTGAAAGATTTTTAACGAAGTTCTTAAATAACAACTACAAAATATTTTTATTGGAATTAATGTTTATTAAGATCGTTTAATTTTGGTCACATAAGTTTTTAAAAATTTACCAAATAATCACCAACATAATTTTGTGATGATTAATTAGGTAAACCGAATGGTAAAAAATCAGGTTGATGGAGTTATATATGGCTGAACCGTACCGGGTTTGTCGGAGACTTTTTTATTTAAGTTAGGCCACCTGACCTAACGGGTTAATCTTATGCTGCTGTTAGGGTCTAAAAATAGCAGTTTTGAAGGGCTTTATCGAGTGATTTTTTCAACACTCTACGCAATTATGGATATCATAGTATCCACTTTATGTTTTATTTCGCTATAATGGATATAACTGTATCCATTTAGTCTTTGCGGATGAATTTTACCTTACTTGATGATACCGATGTAAGCCAAGCTTATGCGGCTTATTTACGTGAGTTACGCAAGCAGGCAAAGCTGTCGCGCGCTGCATTGGCTGAGCGAAGCTGCGTACCTGCGGCCACCATTAAGAAATTTGAGCTGACCGGGCAAATTTCATTTCGTCAATTGCTGTTGCTATGGCAGACACTTGATTCGCTAGATAGGCTTTATCAGCTCACGCAACTTAGCAAAGAACGCGCTGCTATACCCATGAGTATTGATGAGGTGCTAAAAGATGAGTTTTAAACCGATTCAGAAGCTTAATGTTACTCGTACGCTAAGCTCAGGTGAGCAGATATCTGTTGGAGTCTTGGCGCAGAATCGGCAAGGCGTTTTTTTTCAGTATACTGACGACTATTTGCAGCAGTTTGGCAATTTATCACCGTTTACCTTGCAAGCGAATACGCTAGTTCAAGCCGCACCTAAAGCGCCGCACCAAGGTGTACATGGCGTATTTGGGGATTGTTTGCCCGATGGCTGGGGCATGTTGTTACAAGATCGTATTTTCCGGCAAAAGGGCATCCTACCTAATCAATTAACGGCGATGGATAGACTGGCCTTTGTCGGTGATAAAGGCATGGGAGCGCTGTCTTTTGCTCCGGTGTCTGAGTTTTCAGCCACGACATACGCGGACATTGATTTAGCAACCTTGGGCTTAGAAGCACAAACGCTGTTCGATGCTTCAATGTCAGATTATATGGATGATAATCACGATGAGTTAGATGGGCATACGCAACAGGTGTTGGCCGCATTAGTCGCCGGTGGTAGTTCGGGTGGAGCAAGGCCTAAGGCGCAGATTTATATGCCTGCAGGGGAAACTCAGCATTGTCGAACCTTTGCTCAGCCTGGAGATGAGGCTTGGCTGATTAAGTTTACCTCGAAAAATCTCGCGCTCGGGCATGAAGAAGGGTTGTGTGAAGCGGTTTATTTGCAAATGGCCGAGCTTGCCAAGTGCCAACCACCAGTCTGGCAACTCATTGAAGCACCAACTACAAGCGGTGCGTCTGCCTGGTTGGCGCTTAAGCGTTTTGATTATGTCACGGAGCAGGCCCGTTTAAGCGGTAATCGCAGTTCAGGTCGCTTGCATATGCACAGCGCTTGCGGGCTGCTGGATGCAGACTTTCGAACGCCAAGTTTAGATTATATTGACTTGATCAAAGCCAGCCGTCAGTTGTGTAAATCTCCTGCTGCTGGGCAGCTGCAATTTCGCCGTGCCGTTTTTAACCTGCTGTCGTCTAACCAAGACGACCACAGTAAAAACTGGGCGTTTTTGCAAGCGGATGACGGTCAATGGAACCCTGCACCTTTTTACGATGTTACCTACAGCCCACATCCATTCAACGAACACGCCACTGCTTTCGGCGGTTATGGCAAAGCGCCATCGCTTAAGGTGATGCAAAAACTTGCTACTAGTGCTGGCTTTGCGAATTGGAATGATGCAAAGCAAGTTATTGAAGAAGTCGCAGAAGCCATCAGCCAATTTACGTATCTTGCCAAGCAACAAGGGATCAGTAAAACAACAATGTCCGTGATTGCTAAGACATTGGAGCAGCGTAAACAAGAAAATGCAGCGCTTTTTCTATAACAATAAGAAGGGACAGTAATGAAGCTCGGCCGAAACGATCCTTGCCATTGTGGCAGTGGTAAAAAATTTAAACGTTGTTGTATGAGCAGCGTTTCCAAGCAACATGCCCAAGTCTTCGATGATGTTGAAACCATGCTGGCAATGAACCCAAATTTGAGTCTTGATGAACTCAATGCCGCTTTGCAGCACAAAGTGCAAGAACGCAATCATCAACCTCATCCCGATTTTTGTGGCGTAACGCCAACGCAAATGGCCAATTGGCTTTATGCGCCTTTTGATGAATTAAAGTGGGTGACAATTTGCACTCCCGACTCTCTTTCTGCCAGCCCAATAATGCGTTATCTAGCCCTCATTCTTGATGAGGCCATGGCGCAAGAAGGCTCCTTCAAAGCCACGAGTAAAGGCAACTTACCGGCTAAGTTGGTTAAACAGGCCAGTGAGTTATTGCCTGAGTTTGCCGTTGCTCAATTAGAACGTAGTATAAGCATCAGCGAGTTTTCGGGCAGCAATGAAGACAAATTTAATGCCTTGCACTACACCCGAGTGCTTGCCGAAATTAGCGGTATTATTTATCGGCGCAGTGGCCGCTACCATGTAAAAAAATCAGCGCAAAAGCAGTATCAAGCGCTAGGCATACAGGCCTTTTTCAAACCTATGTTAGAGGCCGCTATCAGCAAATATAACTGGGGTTATTTGGACAGTTTCGAATACGATGTCGACTTGCGCACTTTTTGGTTGTTTATGCTGTGGCGTATTCAAAGCCACAACAGTGTGGAGCAGCTTGTGAAAGAGGTGATGACAGCTTTCCCTAATCTATTGCTGGTATTCCCTACGGATGATTACTTCTCGCCAGAAAGAAACTTAAGTATGCTCATCGAATCACGATTTATTGAGCGATTTTTGCAGTTTTGGGGATTTGTAACGATTGACCCAAGACGTTATATAAACGCTGAACAAGTCGCCAGAGTGATTCAGGTACAGCCTTTGTTAAAACAAACTTTTCAATTCACAATAAATAAATAGCAAGGTCACCGTGAGCGAATTTCAATACTATAAATTTGAGCGTCTGGATGGGTATTTAGATGCTAAAGCACGTCAAGCACTCAGAGCCATTTCAAGCCGTGCCGAGATCAGCGCTACGGCCTTTCAGGTGTATTACACCTACAGTGATCTAAAGGCCGAGCCTTTTGAGCTGATGTTAAAATACTTTGATATCGGTTTTTACTATGCCGATTGGGGCTCAATCGATGTATACATCAAGCTACCAGCAGGAACGCTTCCAGATGCGTTACTTGGCTTTTCAAGTGATGGACTTCATGTTCACGAAAACGATGAGTGGCAGTTGCTGATTTTTTCCCTTGAGGAGTGTGATGAGTATTTTGACGATGAGCATGCTGACGACTTTTTCCAGCATTTAGCCGCTTTACGCGGCGGGTTAATGCAAGGGGATTGGCGCCTTGTGTACTTAATGTGGCTCAAAGCGTTTGATTTTAATGATGGCGTTGAGCGAGTGCCGTTAATTCAATTCGATTTTGAGCACCTCAGGGAAGAGGAGCAGGCGTTTGCTGCGCTGTATGATATTCCCTTAGCATTGGTTAAGGCGCTCGCCATGGTGCTGAGCGAACAACCCAGTCACCAAGCCAAACAAACTCAGCTTACGCTTGATGCGTGGATCCATAATCTCTCGCAAGCAGAGAAAGACACGCTATTACGCACGTTGTTTGAGCAAGGCCAGCTAACCCGTCACCAAGCCTTAGCGCTGACGCGAAAAGAACCTGTCAACACAGACGAGATCTATCAATACTGGTTAACTTCCGCCGTCATTTCTCCTTTCATTGAGCAAGCGCAAAGTCAATTACAGCAAGAGCAAGCCGCAGCACTCGCAAAAAAATTAGCTATCGAAAAAGCGGAAAAAGAAAAAGCGTTGACGTATATCTACAATCAACGTGAGCACTACTGGCAGCAATCACAAGAGCAAGCGGATCGAACTTGCGCCAGTGGTTACGATGCGGCATCACGCTATCTGCATCAGCTGTTTGAGGCCTATCAGTTCAAAGCTGATGAAGCGGCGTTTGAACAACGTTTTAAGCGCTTTGTTGTGGCGAATAATAGCCGTAAAGCACTGTTAAATCGCTTGAGTGATTTGCTTTAAACGATGAGGCGATAGGCTGGCCAAATGACGTTAGCAAAAAACCGATTGAGGGTTGGTTGAAAGGTTGTAAGCCCACCAAAGGTCTACAAATTGTTACCTATGAAGTCACTTTGTGTAGACCTCGGGGTCTAAGTAACGCGCTTTTACCATCTCTGTGGTAAATACTGCGTGAAATACAAAGGCATCACGATATTGGTTTGCTCTAATGCGGATGAGCCTTGTGTACCCGTTAACTTAAAGGTTTTACTTGGAGTACATTTTTCAACGTAGGATGCCAACGATTTTGCTCTTGTACGTTTACCACTTTTGACCTCCACAGGGACGATATCGCCTTCATCGGTCGCCAAAATAAATTCGATTTCGGCACGGGCGTCATTCCATGAATAGCTTGGGTCAACGCCAATGGCAGTGAGCTCTTGTTGCACAAAGTTTTCAGCCACATAACCTTTGTATTCATAGTTTTGTTGCTTAATTTCTTTATAACTGCTGCCGAGCATATGATTAAGCAGACCCACATCAAACAAAAACAGTTTCACCATATTTTCTTTTTTATAGGCCGCTAACGGAGATTTCGGCAATCCTTCAATAGGGTAGTTTGGCAAAGCTAGGCGGCAGCAGTTAAGCCAATGGATCGCGGTTTCAAAATCGCTATAACGAGATTTACGCTCATGCACATGCTTAAATTTAAAGCGTTTAACCGACTCATCGCTGACAAGTGATAGCTGGGCTGGAATGCTATTAAATACCGATTCAATCAGTGTGGTGTCGACCTTGCCCGCGTACTTACCAAAATCGCGGCGATAACCTTCCACTAAATCGGCATGAATTTTTGTGACTTTTTCAACACGCTCTAGAATGCTTGAATCCTTATACTGATACCAAGCAGAAACGGCTTCCGGCATACCACCAGTAAAAAAGTAGTCAGTGAGTTTGTCCATCAATTTGGTGTGTACTGCCGGTGTGCTTGCTTGACTATCAAACGCTTTGATCAGCGCTTGCTCGTTGGATGCGTAAATAAATTCTTGGAAGGTCAGTGGTCGTAAATTGTATTGTTCTACCTTGCCCACAGGGAAGGTGTTGAGCAAACCAATATTCGAGCCGCTGGCAGCGACAAAATAGGACGGTGCTTTTTCAGCAAAGTACTTTAGTGAGGTAACGGCACGTTCACATTCGCCAATTTCATCTAATATCAGCAGATCGGTTTCTGGGTTGAACGCTTGGTTGGTTAACAACTCAATATTCATTACTAGCTCGTCAGGTGACAGAGAGCCATCGAACGCTTCTTTGTAGGCAGGGTTTTCAAGGAAGTCGATACGAAGGATGTTGGCAAAGGTATTCCCAAATAACTCTTGTAGCAGATAGGTTTTACCTGTTTGTCTTGCACCATCGATCAATAATGGCTTGCGCACCGGTTGATTTTTCCATGTTATTAGGGCGTTTAGTAAGTTGCGCTGCATTGTCATTTCCCGCCAATTAAGACTGTTAACTGCCTGTAGTATAACTCAGCCTACACTTTTACGCGCAGAAAAGTGCGGAATTTTACATTTTTATGCGCATAAAAGTGTAATTTGATGACCTTTGGCATTCAGGGATTCACATCATCGCCTTGGCCAACGCGCAAGCTAAACCTAAAAGTAGGATATAAATCCAATTATATTGAGTAAAGTGGGAATATAGTCCCTTTGGTTGGTGATATGGCTAAGCGTGACTTACACAATATATTGTTTCCAAAGCAGCGTAAAATCCTGACGCAGTTTGGTGAAGACTTGCTGTTGGCGATGAAAAGACGTGGTTTTACCAAAAAGCTACTGTGTGAACGTACTGGTTTTGATCATAAAACCGTGAATTAAGTCTTAGCCGGTGATCCGGGCGTTGCCATAGGCACTTACTTAAAGGTGATGGCCGTTCTTGGCATGGAAAGCAACTTTGCAGAAATGGCCGCCCATGATGAAGTGGGTATCAAGCTGCAAAACATAAAATTGCTGGAAGGTTCAAGATGAGCCGTGAAATCGTTGAAGTCTATGCCGACTGGCAGCCAATTGAAGCACCTTTGCTAATAGGGCTGCTTTCTTACAGCGATTCAAGCCGAGGTGGCGTGTTTAGTTTTGCCTACGATAAAGCATTTTTAACCTCAGCCTATCGCTTGCAAATTGATCCCATCCTGACCCTCCACTCCGGTGTACTCTAAAACGATGAAGTCGATAAAAGCTTCCGCGCATTTCTTGATTCATCGCCTGATAGATGGGGGCGTATTTTAATGCAGCGGCGTGCGGCGATTGAGGCGCGCAAAGGCATTCGAGCAACAAGTCGATTAAACGAATTGGATTACCTGCTGGGCGTAAATGACTCTTACCGGATGGGTGGTATTCGATTTAAGCGAACAGGCTCGAATGCTTTTTTGGACGACAATTCTGAATTTGCTGCGCCGCCAATGGCTTCTTTGCGAGAGCTAGAGCATGCAGCAATGCAGATTGAAAAAGACGATAACATCGACAGTGACGAGTATTACCGCTGGTTGAAAATGCTGATTTCTCCAGGCTCATCATTAGGTGGTGCAAGGCCCAAAGCTTGTGTCACAGATGAACAAGACCACTTGTGGATTGCTAAGTTTCCCAATTTAAACGATACCCATGATGTGGGCGCGTGGGAGATGGTCTGTTATGAATTGGCGTTAGCGGCAGGTGTTGACATGTTTCCAAGTGAGATGAGGCAATTTTCGTCACAGCACCATACCTTCTTAACAAAACGGTTTGACCGCGACGGTGACAAGCGGCTGCATTTTTCGTCGGCCATGACACAGCTTCAATACTATGATGGTGAACAATCTCAAGGTGCCAGCTACTTAGAGATTGCTGAATTTATTTCCAATTGTGGAGCACAAACCACAGCTGATTTAGCTCAGTTTTGGCGTATGGGGGTAAAGGCATGGGGAAGTGTTTAATGAAGTGCTGCTGTTTATTTTGGCTTGGTATTTGGTGAAGGGATGTTTTCTAATTTCAATGAAGGTTGCTTGTTACTGTTGTCATCAATGTACTCAAGGGCGTACCTCATAGCCTTGTAGCTTTTCTCGCGTTTTTTAAACATGCGTTGCAGCATAGGGAGAGTGCAGTCCACATAGTCGTGAATAGTGACTTGTGTTTTGCCTTCCGATTCACGATGAATACGACCGGCATATTGAGCCAATGTTCCTTTCCATGAGATGGGCATGGCCAAAAACAACGTATCCAGTCTTGGTAGGTCAAACCCTTCGCCTACATATTTTCCTGTTGCGACGACGACTTGAGCCGATTGCAGATGATTGTCAGCGTTCTTGCGTTCCGCAGCTTTCATGGCGCCTTTAAGTACGACAGTGCTTATACCCATTTCGGTAAGTCGTGAGTGTATGGATTCTGCGTGCTCTCTACGCTCTGTAAGGACTAACGGGTGTCCGCCATTTTGAACACACTCGTAGGCGTCTGAGACGATTTTTGAAGTGCGCTGCTCATTATTGACGAGCCAGCGGTAGGCATCGCTTATTTTGGGGCGCTCATCTGTTTTTATAAGCTCTGCTGCTGGTACATCGTAGAGCTGATGAATCATCACGGTTTGAGTAAATTGCTCATCAGGGCTTTGTTTCACTTTGTAGCGAATAGGCCCTGCCGCCATAAAAATGATCTTTTGATGACCATCTTGTCGCTCTGGTGTTGCTGTAAGGCCCAATACATATTTTGCTCTTACCTCGTTGAGTACCATTTCAAACCTTGGTGCAGATAGGTGGTGGCATTCGTCAACAATAATATGGCCGTAGTCTTGAATGAGAGGAGTGATGGAATTGTCTTTTTTATTAACCAAACTTTGGTAGGTGGCTATGTCGATAATGCCACTCGGCTTTCTTTTACCTCCGCCTATACTGCCAATGGTTACTTCGGGTAGGAACGTGCGTAAGCGCTCTTGCCATTGTTCGAGCAGTTGTCGGCTATGAACCAGTATGAGGGTATTTACTTTGCGTTTTACGATCATAGCAATGGCAGTAACCGTTTTTCCAAATGCAGTTGGCGCATGCAAAATACCGAAGTCATGTTTAGATATTGCGGCCACTGCGTCACGCTGGTTCTTTCGCAAAGTGAACTCAGGGGTAAGCTTTAATAATGGTTTACCAATTTCACGCTTATCGTCAAATAGTGGCGAAATGTTTTGCTCTTGTAGCAAAGCAATCGCATCATCGAGGCAGCCTCGCGGTAGTGCTAGATAACCGTTTTCAATACGAGCACAGGAAATAAACCTCGGAATGCCATGGGTTGAAAAGCGCAACGCTTGTGTTTTAAAAAACACAGGATTAGAAAAACTAGCTAATCGCTTTAGTCCGGCCAGTAATGGCCCAGGTAACTCGCTCATCAAAAAGTAGATATGGTTGGCCAAGGTAATGGTCACGTTTTTCGGCAAAGACTCTAATTTTATTGGTGCGGCTTTGGCTGTGATTTCCCAAGGAGGGCGGTTGTCTGTTAGCCCTTGCTCGGACAGTAATAGGGTGTTGGGTGAAATAGTTGTTATGAGTTGGTCAATACTCGACTGAGTGAGCGTTTTAAGCTCAGCAAGGTACCGCCATTGATCATCGATGGCATTCAGGTCACTGTCAACAAAGCAACTACGACCTGAAAGGCGAGCCTCCTTTTGAAGTGGTAACGCAATGAGATTGCCAAACCCGCCTTCAGGAAGTACATCTTGGTTAGGAAAGAGCCTGTCATAGGAGTCAAACGATAGATTTGGAAATATTTCCATGGCTTTATCAAGCAAAGCGAAACCCAGTGCCCGAGCATGGTTCGCTGGGATATTGGTTTCAAAAAATATCCATAAGTGAGCCCCGTTGCCAGAACGCGAGATTTCTATCGCGTGCGGAATATCAAACGCTTGGCACACTTTAGACATTGCTTTGACTTCTTCTTGCCAACAGCCTTTGTCAAAATCGGCTGCCAACAAATAGCACGAATTATCTTTAAGTAGTGGATACAGACCAACCACTTGATGACCGGCAAGGTGCCTGTAAATAATGTGCTCGTTTAATTCGCTAAACTTTCGGTGTGAACAGTCTTGGCATTTAATGCGGGGTTTGTTGCATAGCCCGCTTACCCACTCATTATCACAGGCTACGGAATAGCCACTGCGCCCCTGTTGATTTTGCCAACGATTGGCAAAGATATCCTCTCTTCCACGAAATCGTTGTCTGAATAAGGCGACCTTTTGTTCTGGCGTGAATGTCTGTACTGAACGCTCGATTTGAGCGCTACGCAAAGCCTCTCTTAATGCGAGAAGCTGCTGCTTTTCATTTTCAAGCTCAGCTAGCCTGTTATCAATAGCAGAAATGTTTGGGTAGCGAGCGTCATTCATAACAAACTAATTTTGATTCGCAGCACTATAAAGCGCGAACTTGCGGTGGCTTGATCAGCGACTCTGCTGGAATACCTAACCCTTCATGAAGTTTCCAAATCATTTTTAGCGTGAGTGATCGCTTATGGTTTAGGATTTCATAAACACGATTGCTTTTACCTATCATGGGTTCAAGATCTTTAACGGTTAAGCCTTTGCGCTCCATCTCAAACTTTATTGCCTCAACAGGGTCTGGCAAATCCATTGGAAAATGCTTTGCTTCGTAGGCCTCGACTAACGTAACCAAAATGTCCAGCTTTTCGCCTTCGACGGTATCAGGCTCCGCCATCATTAGGTTTTCGATGTCGTTTAATGCCGCGCGGTAGTCGGCATCTGTTTTAATAGGTCTGATGTCCATTATATTTACCTCTTGTTACTACCTTTTGGCTTCAAATCGTTTGTACATCAATTTTATCGTATTGCGCATGGCTGCCGATAAACCGTATGTAAACCACTTTGTACGCATAATTGATCCAAGCAACTAACCGGTATTTATTACCGGCAATGTTAAACACGACACGCCCATCTTTGAGGATGCTGGCATTTCTAAAGTCCTGTTTCACATCCGCTGGTGCTCCCCAATCAGCGTTTAATGCATGCCTATACCAAGCTAACGTTGGCTCTTTAGCGTCAATGTATTCTGAGCTGTCTTCCCAAAATGTTTTTAAGGTTGATAGTGCGATAATTCTCATAAATAGATATTAGTCCCAATTTGGGACTTTTGCAAGTTTGGTATTCTTGATGCGGTTAGGAGTTGTTACCGCATCCCCAATTGCCCCATTCCTTGGGGCGGTTCACATCCCTCTTATTCACCCTCTTAAGCTCGGCATATCAAGTGTTGCCCCATTGTCCCAACTGCCACGGTAAGTGATCAAATGGGGGGCTTGCTATTTTCGCCTGATGGGCCTTTTCGACATGCGGCTGCGTTTGCCATCGAAGAAGGCCAATACTCTGAACCAATAGAGTGATTCTTCATACCCCAAGCTGTGCGTTGGACGTGCAGGCGGGATGAGCCCCAGTTTGCGTCCTAAACTGACAATCACGTAGAAGCGAACGGAAAATACCTATACGAGCCTGAAACTGTGGCTGAAGTTGAGCATATTCTAGGTGCTGTTGTTGTTCTATTAAGACAGCCGATTTATTCACTCGGTTTAGGCTGTGTGATTAATGTGTTTAGAACAGCCCAAGCTTTAAATATTGGGCTTGAAATTGGGGCAGAGAAGGATAACTTGTATCTCAAACCTGATCTGACAGTTACCCATTTTTTATTGTTTCTATCAGGTTAAATTTTCTAGATGTGTATGAAGGCTAATTGCAGAAATTTGATTGATATTGGTACACAAACTGAGTCTTTGTTGCTGTCGAAGTTGGTGCATTATATTGGGTTAAACCTTTTAAAGCACTGAAGCTTAAAGCAGCACGATCAACTACTTTTCTTGTGAAATTCGCATTGGGATCTGAATATTTAAACGAAATTTCTGCTAAAACAGGTTTTAGACTACCGTAAGGCAATAGGGTATACCATAAACTTAACTCTAAATCTGCATCGAATTCACCTAAATCAATCGTTGCACCACTATATTTTCGTTCATAGATAGTTAGACCACCAACTTGATTCAGGGCTAGACTATTATTAAAATTATAGTCATTTTTGAAGCCAGTAAATAGAATATTGATATCCTCAAAATCGTTAATGGTTCGCGAGGTTGGTACGGTTGTTGACTTGCTTGCAACTACAAGGAAACTCAAGTTATCTTTACGAGTAATGTCATCTTCTAGCTTAGTTTTTGCGCCTGATACATTGCTAGTCAAATCTTTGAAGTCAGCAATATAATGGTCATATCCACGATACTTTAAAGTTACTTCTTTTGTACCATTTTCATTACGCTCTCTGAAGCTGTATCCCATATTTTTTAAAGTACAGCTTCCTTGAGTATCGTAAAAGCGGATTTCTCTTTGTGTATCAAAGATCATAGCACCAGTTACGTCACGACTGATTTTATTTTCAATCGCATTTTTCACCGCTGAAAAATAGCTATTTATGCTGCTTGCTTCATTTCCATAATTAAAATTTATGGGATCTAATAGTACTTTGTATTCGCGAGATGTGACTTTGGGAGATGCATAGCTCAGCGATGGTAGCACTGTAATTGCCAAGAAAGTTATCAAAGCCGATTGAGTTATTCTCATTTTTCTCTCTAGACAAAAGTTGAATTTAAAAAGCCCAAAAGTTTTAGCTTTTGGGCTTCATTCATTGTTATGGGTTGAAAAGATTTAACTTATCGGCAATATATAAGGTAGGTGTATCGACACGCATGCCCACATTATCCAAATACTTTTGCTCTAAACCATTGGTTGTCCAAAGACCCATGTCATCATCATTCACAATGCCAAGAGTTTGTCGGTTAATCAACCATAGACCTTCCATTTTGTCATGCGCATAACTTACACGTTTACCCATATCCAATACCAATGTTTTACTTACTGGCTGAATATTTAGTGCTTGTAATGCTTCCCATTTTTTATCGTTATTGATGAAATATTGCTCGAGGGTTTTACCTGCAATCGTTAAACCAAGTTTAGGATCTTGCACTAGATCGCCCTGAGTTGCGATATCCTCCAAATTGGTAGCATCCTTCAGATCAATACGATAAACATGTTTCATGATATTCGGATCGTCTTTAAGGAATTTGCCATCACGTTCCAGTACTAAAAACTCATGATCATTAATCGCAATAATAGCTGAGTTTGAGTTAGCATCAATTTCTTGACGATAGAGATACTGAGCAACTTTTCCTGTTTCAAGATTGATCGTCACAATACGTGTTAAGGTTGATTTATTAACAGCTTTAGTCGGTAAGTCCATTGTCGATTGCATAATCCCAACCAATGTTTTTTGGTCAGGTGTAATAGTTAAACCTTCCATACCACGGTTGGCACGACGATAACTAAATTCTTGCGGTAAAGTGAAGGTATTGCGCACATCATTTACAAAAGGATTAATACGACCAATTTCTTTTCCATTGGCATCATAGTGCACAATGTGAGGACCATATTCATCACTCACCCAGAATGTACCATCATTCAATGCTGCCAAACCTTCAGAATCGAGACCGTAATCATCAAGTTTGATAGGGTTCGTTATTGGGTCATAAGGCTTTGATGGATCTTTAGCGATGACCTTGCCATGAATATCGTAAGGTGTTTCGCCTGTACCACCTAGTGCAGCAGTATTCGGTAATCCACTAATATTATTTCCATCACGATCTTTTAATAAAATCGTTTTGATGAGTTTGATTGAGCCATCATCTTGTACCTCAAACAACCCAATTTTAGGTATATAGTCTGGCATTGGAAAAATCTTACCAGCACCATTCACGCCATCATTATAGTCAGCATTTGGGCCACGATCTGTGATTGCGTAAAATTGTTTATTGTTCGTAGGATGGGCAGCAACATCAGAGCCAAAGCCACCCTGTCGAAGTGTAAATGCACTCGCAATAGTTGTTCCATTCGCCTTAAAGCTTGTTAAGTTTTGGTAAGGCAATGCAACCCCTTGGGCAAATAAGTTTGGACCACACTGGATGGAGCTTTGCTGGATTTCATTCGCATCCAACTCACCATTTTGATTTTTATCCAAACCACTTTCAATACGTGTTCCAGCACTCCAGCAATCATCATTTCCAAGTACTAAAGGCGTCTGTTGAATCAAACTATTCAATCCATTTTGACCATTGTCCCCATCATCAGTACATGCGGTTAATAAAATTGTCGAAGCTAATAAAGCTAAGGTTAGTGGTTTTTTTTTCATTTTTTTGAAGCATCATGTTTAAAAAGCTTCATCATAAGAAGCAAAAATGACAATTACATGAATGAAATATGATCAATGTAAAATTTTAGCAAATTAAAAATATCAGTAGTTTGTGGGGGTTATATCTAGGTTTTCTTCATTATTTATCAAATGTGGTTTGAGGTAAAATTAAAATAAAACTTTAAACTGCCACAGTATTCTAGATATAAGCAGCCTTATTATGAAGCTGTCTCATAGGGCAGGGTTATACCAATGCTAAGTTTGAAGTGATTGAATCATCCTACTTACTAACGACACAATGTGACGTGTCGAAATTTATGTTTATTGAAAATTCCCCCAAATAATTTAAATTACTGTAATATTTTCCAATAGTTAAAACATTGCTAGTAGCATCATCAACTTAAATGTACTGTGTTGCAGGTAATAGAATTAAGACATCAGAAATAGCTTCAGCACCATGACTAAACCACAGGCAATGGTGATGACAGTGGTTCAACAGATTATCAAAAGTTACTTCCAACTGTCGCTTTAGGCTGGGATATATTACCTGAGCTTTATACTTATGCTAGCTATGGCAAAGGCTTCGAAACACCAACCTTTACCGAGATGGCCTATCTTACAGTAGGGACTTCAGGCATTAACTTTAATTTAAAACCTGCGACCAGTGATACCGTAGAACTTGGCTTAAAATCGCAGAATACCTTAGGGTTATTTACTTTTGCTGTATTTCATACTGAAACTAAAAATGACATTGTGCCTGACGATGCCAATGGCGGGCGAAGCACATTTCGTAATGCAGAAAAAACCTTACGTGAAGGCTTAGAGTTATCGTGGCAAAAACAGCTCTGGCAAGCACTCAATATTCGAACCAGTTATAGTTATTTAGATGCGACTTTTGATGCTGATATTCCAGCGACCACAACCAAACCGCTGATACAAAAAGGAACATATATTCCAGGTATTGCCAAGAATCAAGCTTTTGTAGGCTTGGCATGGCAACCTGAGCAGGGATTTCAGGCAGGCTTAGAAGCACGTTATATGGACAAGATTTATGTCGATGATATCAACTCTGATACTGCACCAAGTTATACGGTCGTTGCGGCAAATGTTGGCTATTTGTGGGTCAATAAAGACTGGAAAGTAAATACTTATGCACGACTAGATAATTTATTAGATCGAAACTATGTGGGTTCCGTGATTGTCAATGATAGTAATAATCGTTTCTTTGAGCCCGCAGATAGACGAAATTTTAATGTTGGACTATCGATAAAAAAATATTCTAACATAGGCTTTGTTGCATAAATACATAACCAACTGATTTTGTTCATTAATTTTTAGGTTGAAATTCATACAAACCTATTTAAATCAGAAGCTTACAAAATCTTTATGCAACAAAGCCGTGGAACAGCCACAAATAAACTCAGTAATAAATTTTTAAACATATTAATCCCCCGTTAAGTAACGGATTATAACAGCCGTAACTATCTAATCACATGCAAAAAGTAGCCGTTTCGCCTTTTCCTGTCCTCACATGATGCAAGCGGACCATACATCTTAATCAGATAGAAATCGAGTCGAGGTAAATCAATCCATCACAAATGGAGCAGAAATTATGCTTGATCACACTCTTGGTTAATGCTGAAAAGTCTTTGAGTTTTAATTAATAAATAAGTGTATCCATGTCTACCCTCAACTTTACTTATTTTCAGATAGCAACCAATCGAGAGCACTCATTTTTACAATACCATTATAATTCGCTTCAGTCCCTATCGTGTCTAAGGTAAGCAAATACTTGGGATACGAATCAGAAATTTTCTGTAATGGACGTAACTCTCGGCTGAGTGTCTCCTCATTGAGCGTTTCTAATGCCACCTGATAATAAGTTAAATTCTGTAAAGTATCGACAGCAACAAAATCAATTTCATATTCATCAACCCGCCCTACATAGACCGTATAACCTCGTCTGACAAGCTCAAGATAAATCACATTTTCTAAGATATGACCTTGATCAGCATTAGCATCAGGCAACATAATCCGGCGCAATCCGACATCAACTAAATAGTATTTTTCAGAGGATTGTAATAACTCACGCCCGCGTACTTTAAATTGTGCGGCACTATAAAATAACAAACTGTCCTGTAAGCCCTGAATATAGCGTTTTACTGTTTCAAATGAAATTTTAACCCCACTTGAAACAAAGGTATTTTTAATTTTATTGATGGAAATAGGTGAGCCTGTCACGCTTGCCAAATATCTTGCGACACGCTCGAGAGAGTTAATATCGGCAGTATTCAAACGGGGAATAACATCTTTAAACATTACACTGGCATAGACTGCTTGCAAGTAATCATAAGTTTCCTGCTGGCTAGTCATGGCAAGCGTATAAGGGAAACTACTGCGCGTATACATGGCATACAAATCACGATTTGATAATTGTTGGATGATCGGATTATTTTCAATATGCCACTGTTTAAATTCTTGGAATGACAGAGGTAGAACATGTTGCTCGATATAGCGTCCTGTAAGTAAAGTCGCAAGTTCTCCACTTAGAAAGAATGCATTTGAGCCTGTAATATATAAATCGATATAATCCCGAACATATAAAGAGTCGACTACTTTCTCAAAATTTGTAACATGTTGTATTTCATCTAAGAAAACATAGTTTTTTTTACTTTTATCAACTTTGGACAATACATAATCATGTAGTTTACGGTAATCGGTGAGTTCTTCAAATTCCATAAATTCGAAGTTGATGGCAATGATGTTTTCGGCTTGTACACCCTGTGCTTTTAGGATTTGTTGAAACATTGCCAATAAGGTGGATTTTCCAGAGCGACGCACACCTGAAAGTACTTTAATGACATCACGGTCTTGCCATGTATTCAGAAATTTTAAGTAGCCATCACGTCGAATATTAGCGCTTCTCATTATTTACACTTGGAATCTAAAGTTTTAATAAATTATATCAAATTTTAGAACGTATATGTAAATATATTTAATTTTAAAAAAAGTTTAAGGTTAAGTGAAACATTCAAAGCTGCTGTTGAAGTATACGGATAGTAAATGTAATAAAAATCCAGATTCTATCTTTTTTGACTCTGTACACGACAAAAAACCTAAATATGCCTAATATCGTATCTGGGTCTACTCCTTAGATGAGCAATGGTGATGCCTTGTTTTCGGATTTGTTGAGACTGTAAATAAAACTATGTAAACGCTTAAACTCCCCCAACGTTGTTGGGGTCAAACAAAAGGTGTTTACCATGAAAGATGAAGCAATGTTGGCACTCGCTAAAGAGTTAGCCAAGAACCTAAAAACCGAACTCGATCTCAATAATTTTAGTCGGGCTTTAAAGAAATTGACTGTTGAAACTGCCCTTAATGCGGAACTCACCGACCATTTAGGTTACGAAAAGAATAGTCCACGAACAGGTAAAAATGCTCGCAATGGTTACACAACGAAGCGTCTACTGACTGATGATGGTGAGTTTGAACTAGATACCCCTAGAGATCGTGAGGGTAAATTTGAGCCACAGCTTATCAAGAAAAATCAGACCCGTATCACAAAGCCAATTTCTGCTTTTGAGTGAGGTAAAGCAATTTGAACCGTTAACATATTAGTAGAAATAGGATCTAATGGTGCAGAGCAGGATAAGGCAATAAATGCAGGTTTATTCGGTGGTGGTGAGCGATCATTCTTTGGTTTACCATCAAATAAGCGAATCCATTTGGATACAAGATTTGCATTCAATCCATGTTGCAAAGCGACCGAAGCAATTGAAACGTCAGGTGCTTTACAAGCCTGAACGATCTGCTGTTTAAATTCAGCACTGTATGTTCTTCGTTTTTTCGCTAGAGATGCGATGGATGTCTGATTATTTGTCGTCATAAATTTAAGTCCCCACTTGTTTTTAAGTGGGGACTAAATTAAGGCTTATAGGATGAATTCATAAGGTGTGTTCAGCGGACGCTTACGAAAAAACAGCCAAGTGCTCATATGGTACAGTTATATCAAGAACAATGGTCAGATTGGCTATCAACGACACATGTGGCAAGTGAAGGTGTCCTGCAGAATGAAAGTTAAGTGTCTATTGAGGGGTACAATCTAATGGGAGAAATTGAAAAATAAAATACCATTGAATATTTGGTCATTATTTGTTAATTTCTGCGCAAAATTTAACATGCAATAAATTTATGTTCAAAAAAAATATAGTATTAAAAAGTATTTTGCTTACTTTGGGTGGTTTTGTTGTTACTCCTTTTGCATTTGCAGAAACATTTGATCCAGCGATAGATGGTTTGATTCGAAACCAGCAGCGCCAAGCAGAACTAGAAAAAATTATACAACCAGAACGTGATGTTAATTTAGATGTCATCCAAAAAAAAGAAGCTGTACAACTTACCGACCTTGAAGATCAGAATTGTTTTGAAATCAAGACAGTTGAACTTGATGGCGAAATGAGTAAGCATTTTGATCAATATGTGCAACAAGCGTTAAAAGATTTAAGTTTTACTCCAGGTTTATGCATGGGTGAGCAGCGAATTAATCTGTTGATGACGCAAACGCAGAACATCATCATTGGCCGAGGCTTTACTACGACACGAATATTGGCTGCACCTCAAAACTTAAGTACAGGCGTATTAAAACTCACCGTCATTCCGGGATTAGTTCGAGAAATCAAACTCGATTTAAGTGATGAGGAAAATACCCGAGCAGGCCGAATTCAATATGCCAAAAATATCTTTCCAATGAAGAGTGGCGATATTCTCAATTTACGTGACTTAGAGCAAGGCTTAGAAAACTTAAAAAGACTGCCTACAGCGGAAGCTGATATTCAAATTATTCCTGCAGATGCGCCCAATCAAAGTGATGTTATCGTCAAATGGAAACAGCGAAAAATTCCAATTCGCGTGACCTTAAGTGCTGATGATGCCGGTAGTCGTCAAACCGGTAAATACCAAGGTAACATCACCGTTTCAGTCGATAACCCTTTATTTAGAAGTGACTTATTTTACGTCACCATGGGCCGTAACTTAGCAGATCAGCAAGAGATTACGGATCAAAATGGAACCACTGTGAAGAGCGGAACCCATAACTATGCCCTTCATTATTCAGTCCCTTATAAAAACTGGCTGATCAGCGCCAATGCGAGTCGATACAATTATGACCAAGCTGTTGCAGGCACCAATAATGTCTATAACTATAATGGAGAAAGTCAGACTCAAGACTTAGGCTTGACCCGATTGCTTTATCGGGATGCCAAGCGTAAAACCTCAGCGACCTTGAAAGGCTGGCATCGAGAATCTAAAAGCTATATTGATGATGCCGAACTGACCATACAGCGCAGAGATGTTGCGGGTTGGCAGTTAAACCTTGATCATCGTGAATATATTCAATTTGCAGTGCTGGATTTGAGTCTAGGGTATAAGCGAGGCACAGGTGCATTCGATTCATTACCAGCAGTTGAGGAAGCGCTGAACGAAGGTACATCACGGATGAAGATCTGGACGCTAGATGCCAATCTGAATGTTCCGTTCCAATTTGAGAACCAGCAATATAGCTACTCAAGTGCCTTTAGAGCGCAATACAATGACACCCCGCTGACCATCCAAGACCGGCTTTCCATTGGTGGAAGGTATACAGTACGCGGTTTTGATGGTGACCTAACCCTAGCAGCAGACCGTGGCTTCTACTGGCGCAATGATTTAGCCATGTCTATTTTTCCCGCACATCAATTCTATATGGCCTTGGATGCTGGGCATGTTGATGGTCAATCTGCCCAATGGCTTTTAGGTAAAACCCTTGTGGGTGGTGCGATGGGGCTACGTGGTCAATTTAAGGTGGGTGGCACTTTTTACTACGATATATTTATCGGTAAACCAATCAAGAAGCCTGAATATTTCCAAAATTATGATTTGAATTATGGTTTTAGTGCCAGTTATTCATTCTGATCTAAAGAAAAGTACAAACTAAAAAATGAGCTCGTAGTATTAAAGCGAAAAAATCTCCCAAATAAAGACACATTGGTAATTGAAAAATGAATAAGAACTGCTATAAAACGATTTTTAGTCAAACCCGTGGTGAAATGATTGCTGTTGCAGAAAATGTCGCAGCTGCAGGACAAGCCTCAACACAGAATAATAAAGCGGTTGATCTTGAAACACCAGTCGTTGCTTCTGAAAAAAGTTTAGCTTTAAAAGTTCTTTCATTTTCATTGATGCTGATTACAGGCACTGCCCTGATCAATGCATCTATTGGTGTATCGCACAGCAATGTTGTTGCAGACTCGAATGCGGCAGGCAATCAGCGTCCAACGATATTGAACAGTGCCAATGGCACAACGCAGGTGAATATTCAAACCCCAAGCAAAGCTGGGGTATCGGTGAATCACTACCAGCAATTTGATGTGAATCAGAACGGTGTCATTTTAAATAACAGCCGCCAAAATACTCAAACGCAGCTTGGGGGTTATATCCAAGCCAATCCGTGGCTTGCAGGCGGTGAAGCCAAAGTCATTGTTAATCAGGTGAACGGCAGCAATCCAAGTCACTTAAATGGCTATGTAGAGGTCGGTGGACGTAAAGCAGATGTGATCATTGCCAACCAAGCTGGGATTAATGTCGATGGTGGCGGTTTTATCAATGCAGGTGGGGTGACTTTAAGTACCGCCAATCCGAATATTCAAAATGGACAAGTGACAGGTTATCAAGTCCGTGACGGGGTGATTAACATCACAGGTCAGGGCTTGGATGCCAGTAAAGCCGACTATACCCAGTTACTCAGCCGTGCTGCACAGATCAATGCGGGGATTTGGGCTAAAGAATTGACGGTGGTTGCTGGACAAAATGATATTGAAGTTAATCCGCAGGCTGGTGCGATACAGGCGGCTTCGGGGTTGGCAGGCACTGTGCCACAGTTTGCCATTGATACCAGTCACTTAGGCGGAATGTATGCGGGCAAAATCAGTTTAATCAGTACCGAACAAGGGGTTGGGATTAACAATGCAGGGCAAGTGTTTGCTTCAGCCGGGCATATTAAAATCAGTGCCAATGGCGAGCTGCAAAATAGCGGTGCAGTAGTTGCAGAAAATAAAGTCGATAGCACCCCAGCGAGTTTAAATCTTCAAGCAAAAGATTTAAACAATAATGGCAAGATATTAAGTCTAGGCGATCAACGCATTCAGGCTGAAAACGTCAACAATACCGGCCTCATTAATAGCCAAGGTTTAACTCGTATTGATGCCAGTCAAGGCATCCAAAACGTGGGTACAGGTCAAATCTATGGTGACCATATTGCCCTGCAAGCCGCGCATCTTCTCAATGCAGAACAGCAAACCAATGGCGATGTCAAAGCAGGCACGATTGCGGCACGTCAACGCTTAGATATTGCAGGCGGAAAAATTGAAAACCGAGAACAAGCCTTAATTGCCAGCGAAGGTGCGCTGACTGTTGGTGGACAACTCAATGCAAACCATATGGCAGAAGGCTCTGCCGCATTATTAGACAATGCCAGTGCACGTATTCAATCCGTGGGTGATATGTACTTAGGCGTGGATATTTTGACCAACCGAAATTTGCATTTCAGTTCAAGTGTCAAAGAAATACCAGAAACCCGCAAAGATGTGACCGCTTATCAAGGTGCTGGAAGCGCTGAAATTCTTGATTCATCGCATATTACAGGTCGTGGCAGTTATGACAGCATTTATCTGGATGGTCAAAAATATGAAGACTATACCCGATATATCTACAACCAGTACGAAACCCAACACTATGTGGATTCCAGTGCACCAGCGGAGATTATTTCAGGTGGCACACTGACGCTAAAAGGCCAAAGCCTGACCAATGACAAGAGCCAAATTCTAGCGACGAAAGGCATTAATATTGAACAAAATGAAGTGAATAATATTGATGCTGAGGGTGAGCATCGTGTGATTAAAACGGGGACATCACAGTATCACTATGTAGGTTGGAATACATTAGGTACAAGTAAACGAAGTAAGTGGAACAGTGTTAAACCCTATAATCCAGCTGATATCGTAACGCCAATAAAACTTGATGTGGTGAAATATGATGGTGCTCACCAAGGCACATTAAATGGTGATACCTCAGAACTCAGCTTACCGCTGCAATCCTTATACAGCGTTAATAAAGAAAATAATAACCGCCCTTTGATTGAAAGCAGCGATGCCTTTACCAATTATAAAAATTGGTTAGGCAGTGATTACATGCTGCAAATGTTCACGACCAACCCACAAAATATGCAAAAACGTTTAGGGGATGGTTATTACGAGCAAAAACTGGTCAATGACCAAATTGCACAACTGACGGGTCAAGTTTATTTAGATGGTTATACGAACTTCGAGGATCAATTCAAAGCCTTGATGGATTCTGGGGTAAGTGCTGCCAAAGATCTTAATTTAAGTGTTGGAGTGAAGCTCTCAGAAGCACAGATTGCTCGATTGACCAGTGATATGGTGTGGCTGGTGACAGAAACCATTACCGTTGATGGCGAAAAAATCCAAGTCTTGGTACCGAAAGTGTATGTTGCGGTACAGTCGGGGGACTTAAACAACAAAGGTGCCTTGATTGCAGGCGAGACGGTCAATTTAAAACTGAGTGGGGATTTAAACAACCAAGGCAGTATTGCTGGACGCCAATTGGTGAGTCTTGAAGCCAATAACATTAATAACGTGGGTGGCTTAATACAAGGTCGAGATGTCTTTGCGACAGCACACACCGATATCAATAATATTGGTGGGACAATGACCGCCAATCAAATCCTTGCCCTTGATGCGGGCCGAGACATTAACAACATCACCACGACGATTAAAACTGAAAATAAGCACGGTTTAAGTGAATTTAGCGCTGAAAACATTGGCCGTGTTGCTGGGCTGTATGTACAAGATGCGGATGGTCAGCTGGTTGCCAATGCCAAGAATAATATCAATCTGACTGCATCAGATCTACAAAGCCAAGGTAGCATTGCGATCCAAGCGGGACAAGACCTGAATCTTTCTACGGTGAATGTCAGTCGCAGTGATTTAAGCTCAGCAGGTGACAAGGATCAGATTCTGAATGCTTCGAGTCGAGATGTAGGGACGCAGATTCAGGCGAAAGGAAATATTTCCCTGCAAAGTGGTGCCAATACTCAGATTAAAGCCAGCACCTTGAACAGTACGTCGGGCAATGTAGTGATTGATGCTGGACAAAATGTCTTGATCGAAAATGGACGAGATGAACGCAGTTCTCAGCTTGCAGCCCAAGAAAAAGGTGGCTTCTCTACAACAGATAAAAAAATCCAATCTTCGACCAGTCAATCGATTGCAACCGACATCCAATCGGGTGGCAATATCCTGATCAATAGCCAAACAGGAGATATTCAAGCCACGCACCTGCAAGCTGGTGCGAAAGACAGCATTCAAATTACGGCAAACCAAGGCAATGTAAAACTTTTGTCAGATATTGATACTGATATAAAGAGCACGGAAACAGCCAAGAAAAATACAATTCAATTTAAAAACCGTCAATCAGGATATATCGACGAAGATGTTGCACAAACACAGCTCAAAGCTGGCAAAAATGTTGATATCAATGCCGGTAAAAATATCGAGCTGCAAGCCAATGATATACAAGCTCAAGACAATATTTATATTGGCAATAAACAATTCGAACGCCAAGCGGATGGCAGTTTAAAATCCAAAGATGGTAATGCCCTGCCCGAAAATGTCAGTCTGACGACATTAGAAACCAATGATCAGCAATGGGATGAAACCCAAAAAGGTTATCGTGGCATTGCCAAAGACTTAATGAAAGTGACTGCTGTTGGCTTAGCGGGTATTGAGGCTTTAGCTCCGGGATTAAAAGCACCGAAGATCACGATCGGAGAATCATCGAGCACACGGACTGAGCAAAGAACACAAACAGGGACCGATCTTGGTGCCAATAATGTCTATGTGGGTTCAGCAGGTCAAACGACACTGACCAGTAGCAACATTGATGCACAGAACACGGTCTTAGCGGGCAAAAAAGTCACGCTCGATGCAGCAGAAGAACAACACAAAACTGTTACGTCAAACAGCAAAGAAACGGTACAAGGTCTTGGGGTTAAGCTGAATAAAGACAGCATTCGAGTGGGCGGCTTTGTACTTGAAGACGCAGAGAATACCGTTAAAACTACAGCCACAACGCATAAGTCAGGCAATATCAATACTGAAAATTTAACAATTCAAGGTGCAGAAGGTGTAGATATCCTCGGCCAAAATATCACAGCGACAGGTGATACGATCATTGATCATGGTCGAGGAAATCTTAACATAGGCGGTTATGAAAATAAAACCACCACAGAAGAAAAGACTCATACTGAAACCATCAGTACAGAAGTCGGCATTCGCAATGCCTATTTAGATGCAATCTTAGCGGTAGAAGCTGTTGCAGATGCAACTAAAGCCTTATCTAAAGCTAAAGATGATTATAGCCAAGCACAACGTGACTATGCAGCGGGTCGAATTACCAAAGGAGCCTTAGATGACAGCAAAGCCAATGTCGCAATGGCAACGGCCAATGTGGCAAGTGCACAGATTGCTGTAGGGGCAGCAGCCGCATCTGCGGCTGCAAGCAGTGCAACCTATGGCTTTACTATTGGTGCCAATGGTGAAAGGATTGAAACTACGACGACCACGAATACAGAACAAAGCCAATGGCAAGGTAGCAACTTAGATTTAAATAACCTTCAGCTTAAATCAGAAGGCCAAGACATCAATATCCAAGGCAGCCGAGTGAATGCAACAGGCACCACGACCTTTGATGGCAGCAAAGACCTCAATGTGACTGCAGGCGTCGAGCATAGTAAACAGGACAGCAATAGTAAAACCAATAGCCAAAGTGTGAGCTATACCTATGGCGGTGGCGGCAGTGCTTCAATAGGCAAGCAAACCAGCCAATCACAAAACGAAAGCCTCACCCACGTAAATAGTGAAGTTGTGCTGAATCGTACTGAAGGTGCAATAGACAAACTGAATATTCAGGGCGGTGAGGTTTCTATCGCTGACCGAGGTAATCTACAAGTAAATCAGATCCATGTAGAAAGCTTGCAGGATACAGAGACTAGCAGTAATAGCAGCAAAGGCGGAAATATTGGCTTAGGTTTTGGTTCTAACGGTAAAGCCAGCAATATCAGCGCTGGCTATAACCAAAGTAAGGGCAGCATTGACAGTGCATGGGTAAATGACACTAGTAAGCTGCTGATTGGCAATGCGCAGAACGATGCTGATCTAGATGCGATGGGTGTTAAAAATATTACCAGTATTGGTGGTGTGATTGCCAATGCGACGAAGAATGAAGACGGCACATTAACGGATCACGGTAAGCTGAACTATTCAGGCGAACTTGCGCTGAAAGACATAGAAGATCATAACTACAACAGTAGCAGTGGTTTTAATGTATCAACGACGATAGGCAAAACCACGAACAACAAAGATGGAGAAAAATCCAAATATCCAAACGGTTCAACCACCATTGGCCTTAACAGCAGTGGACAAGAAACAGAACAATTGACTAAGGCAACGATGGGTCAAGGGACTGTTGCAAATGCCTCAGACAGCACCAATCGGGACATTAATAATACGCAAGAAATTACTCGTGACCAAGTGACGGGCATGCTGGATGGTTCTGTGACGGTTGATCAGCGTTTACTGAGTAAGAGTGGACGGGCGGAGATTATTCAAGAGCAGAAGGAATTACCTGAAAATTTCCGTCAAAGTGCTGAAAATATTGTGAAGCAAATGCCTGAGGGAGAATATAAAGAGAAGGCTTTACAAAGTTTAAATAATATACAAGCAAAACTTTATAGTTTACCAGCAGATTTTGAGGGTTTAGAGGAATATGGGCAGCAAGTTGCAGGGGAGCTATTGAAAAATGGTCTTGAAATTAAAGAGGTCGAAAAGATTATAGATACAGATAATTATTGGTATGCAATTCAAAAATTATCTGCTGTCCAAGAACAATTAGATATTTTGAGTCAGAATGGTAGTGGCATTGAACAGATTCTTAATTCTGAGCTCTCTAAAGAGCAACCAATAGTCAACTCAAACTCCTTAATTAGTATATTAGCTGAAAATACAGATAGTTCTCTTGCTGTAAAAGAAACGGATTTACTAGGTTTTAAATTTTTACATGCGGCAGCAGAAATTAGTAAAAATATAGAAAAAATTTCTGTAGATAGTGGTGTTGACATTGAAAAAATACAACTTGCTGCTAGCGTGTTGTTAGGAGGGCCTGTAAAAGCAACAGCAGGATATATAGTTAATCAATTTAGTGGAGAATATATTGATTATGCTACAAATGCGGTATCAGATCATTTAGTAAAATCACTCTACGGACTTTCAGATGGTCTATATGATGATTGGAGTCGGTCTGAAAAAATTAGTGAGTTGAAACAGCTTGGACTAAGCGATGATGATTTTCAACGAAGTCTTAATTATGCGGAATCACTGCAAAATGCAAAGCTAGGTGCTACTTTTATTGTTGGTATAGCTGCTGAGACACTAATTTCAGGGAAAGGAAAAGCTAAAAATAGTGATGAAATATCAGTAAAACCTACTGTTCCTGATTATGTTACTCGTAATGATCATGATTTTTCTGCTACAGAAAATTATAAAGGTAAACCAAAAGCTTACATAAATGACAAAGGTGATTTGGTTGCTGCAAACCCTGAAGGAACAGGATCTGTTCAATCTCATATTAGAGGTGGTAATTCTGAGAATACACCATACATTTCAACAAGTGATCCAGCAATAGCTATTGATTCTAAAAATTATGGTGGTGAGCAAATTAAGATTGATACGAAGCGATTGCAGGAAGATATTGATGCAGGTAAGATTTCTGGTAGTCAGATTGTGACACATACCGAAGTTAGAAAGGAATTACAATCTAAAGTCGATGCAGCTCAGGCGAAATATGATCGTAATCCTAGTAAAAAAAATCGAGATAAATTAAGAGATGCAAATAAAGATTTGAATCATGCTATTAGAGATGGGGAATGCTTAATCAAAGGTTGTGTTCCATCAGAATACATAAAGAAATAGTTTGTAAGGAGTATAGAGTTGGAACAGAAGATTATAGACTTATTAAATGAGATTCCTGATAGTGTCAATTATACAGATATAGCAGAGGACTTAGATGCTGAAGATATTTCAGTTAGCCGTATAGAACAGTTAAGAGAATTATTAACAAATTCGGATGACTATATTGTATTCCAAGCTGCTAAATTGTTGACATTTTGGGGAGATGATTATGGTTTTAATGCTTTAACTGCATTATTTGAAAACAATAAATTAAATGGTTTTATTGATCATAGGCTAAATGGTTATGATGATACATTGCAACATGTTCTTAGAGCATTTATTCGTTATTGGGCTGATAAATCTGACCATGGTCTAGGTACCTTAACAAGAAAAAAATTGTTTCCATATATTGTCAAAATAATAGAGCTTGCTAATACTCAACCTTTTGGAATAGATTCTTTATTTGGTTTAATAATCGATGAGGACTTCAAAGAATATATTCCATTTTTAAAAGAACATTTAATTTCAATCATTGATCATCCAGAAATACATGGTTGGAAAATTCATGATGTTATTGAGTTATTTTTAAAAATTGAACCTGATTTTGTATATAAATTATTGGATGAAAAAGGAAAGACGTTAAAGGATTTTAATTTTTGAAATTAATGTATCGACCAGTATTGGTATTCCACAAAAGGGAACTAAAGAAGCTTCTACAGCTCCAAAAGGTTCAACGACCATTGGTATCAATAGCAGCGGGCAAGAAACAGAACAACTGACCAAGGCAACCTTAGGTCAAGGTACTGTGACGAATGTGAAAGATACGGTAATCCCCCCTAAAAATAATAGGATCTAAAAGTAGAATTTTCTCTTAAGATACGAGCAGGAGATTCTGCATGAAAACATCTAAATTTACTGATAGTCAGATCATGTCCATCTTGAAACAGGCAGAATCTGGCACACCTGTAGCGACCCTTTGCCGTGTACACGGCATGAGTAATGCTACCTTTTATAAATGGCGTGCCAAATATGGTGGTATGGATACATCATTAATGGCTCGACTGAAAGAGCTAGAAGCCGAAAATACCAGACTTAAAAAGATGTATGCGGAAGAGCGATTAAAGGCCGAAATCATCCAGGAAGCGATGGCAAAAAAGTGGTAAAGCCATCTTGCCGGCGTAAGATGGCACAACAGGCAGTTGCCCAGCATGCCATTAGTATTCGTTTGGCTTGTAAAGCATTTGGCATTAGTGAAACCTGCTACCGCTATCAAGCCAAACTCAGCGATGACAATGCACTCATTGCTGAACAGCTCATTGAACTCACTGAGGAAAATTCCGATTGGGGCTTTGGTTTGTGCTTCTCGTATTTACGGCATGTTGAGAGTTGCTGCTGGAATCACAAGCGGGTTTACCGCATTTACTGTGAGTTGGCACTGAATCTGCGTATTAAACCGAGAAGAAGACTAAAACGGCATGCGCCTGAACCATTGAAAGAACCAATCCGAGAAAATCAGGTTTGGTCATTAGATTTTATGCATGATCAGCTTTCCGATGGTCGCAAGTTTCGATTATTGAATGTGATTGATGATTACCGCCGCGAAGGCCTAGCCATTGAAGCAGGGTTCTCATTGCCCACAATCAGGGTTATTCGTACGTTGAATCAATTGCTGGAGTGGAGAGAAAAACCGTTAGTGATCCGATGCGATAATGGTCCCGAATTTATCAGTCACGAATTTGTGCGCTGGGCTACTGAGCATGGTATTCGTATTGAATATATTCAACCGGGTAAGCCACAGCAGAATGCGTATATTGAACGCTATAATCGGACCATACGTTATAGTTGGCTGAGCAAGCATTTATTTGATACTTTGGATGAAGTACAAGATTATGCAACAAACTGGTTGTGGCATTACAACCATGAAAGACCACATCAAGCTAACAAAGGAAAGCCACCTCTAATGGCTGCTTAACCTCTGCTTTTAACTTCGGTTATTTATGGGAGGATTACCATACCACCAACCGTGATATCAACAATACCCAAGAAATTACTCGTGATCAGACCACAGGTATGCTGGATGGTTCAGTAACGATTGATCATCGATTACTGACAGAAGCTGGACGACAGGAGATTATTCAAGAACAGAAGGATTTGCCAGAGAATTTCCGTCAAAGTGCAGAAAATTTAGCACAAGCCTTACCAGCGGGTGAGTATAAAGATAAGGCTTTACAAACACTAAATAATATTCAGGCAAGGCTTTACAATTTACCAAGTGAATATAAAGAAACGGGTGTAGTTGGTGACAAAGTTGCAAGTGAATTGCTCAAACGAGGGATAGAGCCAAAAGAAGTTGAAGCTTTATTTTCTAAATTAGATTTTTTCTATGCAGCAAAAGAGTTTAGTGAAATTCAGAGTCAACTAGATACATTAGCTCAATCTGGTGTTGGTTTAGAAACGATTTTTAAACAACCTAAAATAGGCGTAAATGAACAAGAAGTAATTTATGCGAAAGGAACTGACATTGAGACAAAAGTTACGACCCAAACCACAGTTGGTATGACGATATTAAGCAATATTGCTGATTTAGGAAATAATATAAAGCAGATTAGTGAAGATACTGGAGTTGATTTAGGTACTGTTCAACTTGCGGTAGGACTAATGATTTCAGGCCCAGTCCGTTTAGCAATTGAGACAGGAAAATCTTTAGCTTTAGATAGTGCGGTAGGAGCTGAAATAGCTCAAGGATTTGATGCGCTGGCGACATCATTAACTGCCGCCGCTCATGTTACCAATTCAAATACGATTAATAATTGGACTAATTCAGAGAAAGTTAAAGAAATTGAAGCCTCAACATCTGAAAATAAATTAGATGAATTGAAATTTGCAAATGAAATTGAAAAAAATAAACAAGGTGCAGAATATTTAATTAATGCTGTGGCTGGAGTTGTAGGTGCTGGAGTAGGTAAAGGTGTCACTAAGGGGAAAGATGCTGATATTGAAATAAATCAAAAGCAATCTCTTGATGTGGGATGGGTTGATAATTATGGAAATCAAAAGAAAGTCACTGGAGATGGAACCGTGGCTAGAGATCATCAGCCGTCTAAAGCTGCATTATTAAAGAGAGCTGAAGACTTAAAGGAAGCGCCCTTAACTCAAGCAGAGAAAAATCGTATTATTAATGAAGGAATGAGTGTAACTGTACCAAATGAGGTGCATGCCGCAGGTCCAACCTATGCAGGAAAAAATAATAAAGGACTCATTGAAAATGATGCAAATGATTTACAAGCAGCACAAATTAGGGATTCTGAGGCAATGATAGATAATGCAAAAAAATTAACGCCTGAGTACGTTACAAAGTTGCAAGAAGCATGTACTACATTGAGCTGTAAAAATAATGCTGATTATGATAAATTTTTGAAAAATATTATGGATGAGGAGGCGAGAAAGAATGACAAATAAGTTTATTGATCATTTAATATCACTGTTGGGTAAGTCAAATATTGATGAAAAATTAGTTGATTTTTTTGTTAAAAATCAATTTGTGAAAAGTCAAGAGGAAATTAAATTACCAATTTATGATGAAGATGGTGATTTATTGGATGAGTATAATTTTTATATTAGTAAATATGATGAGGGATTGGGTTTTATATTTACTGATGAGTCTTTTTATTTAAATCAGGAGGACAAACCCATAACTGGTGAAAAAATATACTTAACGACTATATTTTTTTATAATGATGGTGTGGAAGGCTTTTCTCAATATAAACAAGAACTGCCATTTAATTTAAAATTTTCAATGAATAAAGCTGAAATTGAAAATATATTAGGAGTGCCATTATTTATTAAGAATGATGATGGCGTGGTTAGAAGCCAAAAATGGAAAATTGAAGATATTCCATTTACAATATATATTTCATATAACAATATAGGTGAGATTAGATATATTTCATTAAGTATTCCTTACTGATTTAGTTAAAGTCGTTCCTACCCTATTTTGAATAAAAAAGCGGTTCTTTATTTAAAATGGAGCTACATTAATAGTTTTTAAGGTAATCCTTCAATAAATAACCGAAGTTAAAAGTAGAGGTTAAGCAGCCATTAGAGGTGGCTTTCCTTTGTTAGCTTGATGTGGTCTTTCATGGTTGTAATGCCACAACCAGTTTGTTGCATAATCTTGTACTTCATCCAAAGTATCAAATAAATGCTTGCTCAGCCAACTATAACGTATGGTCCGATTATAGTGTTCAATATACGCATTCTGCTGTGGCTTACCCGGTTGAATATATTCAATACGAATACCGTGCTCAGTAGCCCAGCGCACAAATTCGTGACTGATAAATTCGGGACCTGAGATACCGTCTTGGTAGTCAATCAGGTTTTGAGATTATTCGACCACTAAATAATCTCTTCGATAGGCAGTCTGATGTTTTAAAACGCCATAACACAGATGTATAAGCTTGCGCATTGCAGCACCTAAAGCACACATTTTATTTTTACCCTGGCTTAATAATCGTTGATATAAAGCTTCAATGTGTGGATTATATTTAATCGCTGTTAATGCCGACATATACAATACTGAGCGTATTTTACTGTCACCTGCTTTTGATAAGTGACTTTGCTTGTTGACTGAACTGCCAGACAACTGATGTACTGGAACCAAACCTACATATGCAGCAGCTTGACTTGCTTTTTCAAACTTGTGCGAATGAAATAACCCCAACAGTAATAAGCCTGATCGTTCACCGATTGAAGGAATAGTTTGCAGTAATTTCAAATCCTGTTTCAATGTTGGATCTTGATCTATGTGATTATTTATTAACTTATCAATATGTTCAAGTTGCCGATTTAAATAGGCTTTGTTGCATAAACATTTTGCAAGGCACTGATTTTTAAAGGTTTGTGAAAATTTCAACCTAAGAATAAATTTAATAAAATCATATTCTTAGGTATTTGTGCAACAAAGCCGATCCGAATCGGAAGCCAAAAAGCTTTTGGGGCAGATTATTAGGACGGAAGTGAATTCATAGTAACTGTCCAAATGAAAGAAGAATCAGTGTCCTTTACGATAAGAATATGCAATTTATCTAAGAATTATATTGCTGAATAAGCTTTTAAGAATATAGGTTTGGGCAATAAAGCCTTTAAATTCTATTACTGAATAAACCCTAAGTGGCCGATTTGGAATAGGAATGAGTGGTAGGGTGCGAATAGGAATAGGTGGTAGGTTTATGCTGGAATATGCATTGAGTCCAATCCTTGATCGTGGAGACTATTGTATTAGAAACAATAGCAGACCTAAAAGGCTTTACTGGTATCCATTGATTATTCAATAACATTAAATAGAGCCGTGAGACGTTGAAAGGCTCACAGAGTGGGAGGTAAAGTATATCCTCATCTCTCGTAAAACAGCTGACGAAGTCCGAGATAGAATCATTGCGTCAAAAAAAACGTGATATTTGAGAACTAAAAAAGAAGTGGTACTCCTACTGGTTACTAAAATTAAAGTATATTGAATAATAAATTTATAAAACAATACTTTACAAATCTATATGATGCGTAGTGTACGCATCATACATAAAGCGTTCTATTTTGATATAATTGATCCAATCAACCCATTGTTAGGTTTCATTTAAATTCCATGAGTCTTACTGAAATTAAAGTTCGCCAAGCTCATTGTAAGGAAAAAACCAGTTTTTTATCCGATGAAGATGGGCTTAGCCTGAAGATTGAGCCGAGTGGAAGAAAATCTTGGTGCTATCGCTATACAGATCCACAAACTAAAAAACGTCGACGCATTCAGTTAGGTCGTTATCCTGATTTATCGCTGAAAAAGGCACGACAAGTCAGAGATGACTTTAAAGACAATGATTTCTGTTTTGAACAAGATACTGCCTCTAATGTCATCACCTTTGGTAAGGTCGGGGAGGAGTGGTTACAGTTCAAACTGAAAAATGCCTTCAACGATCTACCCCGCTGTGGTGTACTACAGTTAGCAGAAAGATGCTTACAGCAAGATATTTATCCAGACCTTCAGGATCTACCTTTTCAAAACATCAAGCGTTATGACCTGGTTTCAGTAATCAAAAAAATAGAGGGACGCCAAGTAAAAGAACCTGTCAAGAAAGCTTGTAGTTATTTGAACCAAATTTATGACTACGCTGTAGCGATGGGTTATTGTGAATTCAACATCGCGCATGGTTTAAATAAAATCGCCATTAACAGTAAAATCAAGAAAAATTATCCGTATTTGAAAGCGGAGGATATATCTGATTTTAAGTATAAATTACAAAAATTGGATGCCCATCCGATTATTAAAAAAGCACTGCTGTTCAAATTACATACTAGCGTGCGAGGGGCTGAATTGTTATTGGCTGAGCCTCATCATTTTGATTTAAATGAAAAAGTCTGGAAAATACCTGCCTTGCATATTAAACAGTTTCGACGAAAAGTCATATTAGGCCATGAGATTCCCGACTTCTTAGTTCCACTTTCAGATCAGGCTTTAGATATTTTAAAAGACGTCATGCAATGGTCATACGGTGAAAAGTACATTTTTGCTAGCCCACGGAAACATAATCAACCGATTCATTTTAATACATTAAATATGGCTATACGTAAGATGGGCTATGGAAAACATCAATTATCCTCTCATGGACTACGTTCCACTTTTAGTACCATTTTGAATGACTCAGGTTTGTTCCAGGATAACTGGATTGAGGCACAACTTTCACATATTGATAAGAACCGTACCCGTGCCAGCTATAATCACGCTGACTATTTAGCCCAGCGGACTGAAATGATGCAGTGGTGGGGTGATTATTTAAGTACTGCTAAGTGAAAATCGTACTTTTATACATAGACTTAAAACATTATGGGGTTTCAAATGGATAGTAAACAATATACTTGCCGTGTTACATGGTCAGCAGAATATAATGAGTATGTTGGGTTGTTCGAACCACAAGCACTAGCCATTTGTTGTAATTCAGCTTTAAGCGCCCTTAATTCTTTCATGCGTTTATTCACTAGTGCAAGTTGCTGATCAATTAATGCATTAACGCTAGAGCAGCTTTCTTCTGGCTTATTTTTTAATTCGATAAGACGTTTAATATCATTGAGTGATATATCTAGGCTGCGACAATGCTTTACGAATTCCAATTGTTTAAGTGCTTTGCTATCATACAGCCTGAAATTACCTTCTGAACGATTTGGATTTAACAGAAATCCTTCTCTTTCATAATATCTAATCGTTTGTATTGAACAGCCCGATTTTTTTGACAATTCGCCTATTTTCATCAATTTCCCCCAGACATTTGACTCTATAGTTACTATAGAGTCTATAGTATAAGTATGCAACGAAAAGGATATATAAAAAATGACTGAGAAATATTTAAACAATACGAATATCGTTAATTTTGAACACAAAGATATCCAATCCTTGATCGATCAACGTAGGTGGAAAAACTTGGATAACTTCAACAAAATTGGTGCCGCTTATCAGTTTGTAAAAGATGAGATTTTCTTTGGTTATAATGAAAGCGATGATATTGCAGCAAGCGATGTGCTAGCAGATGGTTATGGACAATGTAATACTAAGGGTAATCTGTTAATGGCACTATTGCGTGGACTAGGCATTCAATGCCGATTTCATGGGTTTACCATAGACCAGCAACTACAAAAAGGTGCTATCCCAAGCTATGTATTTTGGTTAGCACCTAAATACATCATTCATAGTTGGGTAGAAGTTTACTTTGAAGGGCGTTGGATAAACTTAGAGGGCTTTATATTGGATGAGCAATACTTAAGCTCTCTACAGGAGAAATTTGACCAAGTAAAAGATGATTTTTGTGGTTATGGTGTTGCAACAAAGTGCTTTTCATCACCAGATACAGATTGGCGTGGAGAAAATACCTATATTCAAAAAGAAGGTATTCATGATGACTTTGGGCTTTATGATTCCCCTGATGAGTTCTATCTCGAAAAAGGGACTAACTTGTCGGGGTTCAAACGCTGGATATATCAACGCTTGATACGTCACTTGATTAATATGAATGTATCAAAACTAAGAAATAGAAAAGTACTAGAGGTACAAAATGCACAACCATAATCATAGTCATCAACATGGTAAAGATGACCGTATTGGTTGGGCATTTTTCCTTAATGTGACATTCACTATTATCGAATTTATAGGTGGTTGGCTCACTAACAGTACGGCGATAATGGCAGATGCAGTTCACGATCTTGGTGATAGTCTTTCAATAGGTTTTGCGTGGATTTTAAGTCGTTTTTCAGATAAAGAAGCATCAGATAAGTTTAGTTATGGTTATCGTAGACTTACTCTCTTTGGCGCATTGATAAACAGTATTGTTTTAATCATTGGCTCAATTTGGATTTTATTTGAAGCAATTCCAAAGCTGTCCAATCCTGAAATGCCTGTAGTCGAGGGGATGTTAGGGCTAGCGATACTCGGCGTTGCCGTTAACGGATATGCTGTATTAAAATTAAAAGCGGGTGAAACATTAAATGAGAAAGTGCTGACATGGCACCTTCTTGAAGATGTACTTGGATGGGTTGCCGTTCTTATAGTCTCTATCGTACTGTTGTTCGCTGAACTGCCGATATTAGATCCCCTTTTATCAATAGGGTTCACGCTGTTCATCTTGTTTAATGTTTTCAAAAACCTGAAATCAACACTCGTTTTATTTCTTCAAGCTGCACCCGATAAAGAGACTCAAAAGCGTATTAAACTATCACTAATGGAATTTCCTGAAGTTAATGGTATCCACCACATGCACTTTTGGTCACTAGATGGTGAAAGTCACGTTTTAACAGCGCACCTTGAGCTGAGTGACAACTTTGACGTTAAAGAATTAATTAGGCTTAAACAAGAAGTTGCAGCTAAATTATCTTCCTATCATTTATCGCATACAACGATAGAGTTTGAGTTTTTAAATGAAAATTGTCGGGATGAAGCGCAGTAAGCTTTATCAATAAAATGTTGGGCATACAATATTAAAAGCAGCTTAATTAGGCATAACCTAGTAATTAAGCTGCTTTTTTTGATTTTAAATTTCGTCGGATTGCTGTTTGCTACTCTCAGAGCCATGCGCCCATTGATATAAAATAGGCAATACAAACAAAGTTAAAATTGTAGAAGATACAATACCGCCGATAACAACTGTTGCTAGTGGTCGTTGTACTTCTGCACCAATTCCAGTGTTTAACGCCATTGGAATAAAACCTAAACTTGCGACCAGTGCCGTCATTAAAATAGGTCTTAAACGAATGATGTGCTGAGTTTCCATCATTGTCTTGGCTTGATGCGGATCAGTCTAAAGCATTCTCAGGAATAGAGGAGCTCGTTGCTGATGTTGTCGCTGATATGATTAGCAATAATGAAAAAGTTCCTACACCACTCTCCGGGAAAATATAGTAGGCAGTTTGTTGTCCTTGTTCTCAGTGGTTCAACAAAAACTAGCCCTCGAAGCCGCAGAACGTGGCGTGGACATAAATTGTTTAGTATCAGTAAAAAGAGCGATGTAATTTTAGTACGAGTGAGTGATAGAGCAGGAACCTATGCTTCATATATTCAGTAAATGGTATGTTTTTGAATTAATAGGTATTTTTAAATAAAGCTTTCTTTGATTTAGTGCTTTTTATTTAATAAATTAATTTTAAAAACAACTTAGGCTAATTGATAAACACTATCTGGAAAGATTAAAAGAAAATATTTTTTAATTTCTGCTAATTCATTTAAGGCAGGTTCCCTTTCAAGCAGTTGAAATGTCCAAATAAGTACAGCCTGATGATTATCATAGCAAGTATTTACTCCAAGAAAATTAGCCATTCCATAACTTCTATTGATGTTCATTTCTTTAATTAATTGATTTCCTAAGTCACGAGCTTGCTGGCTGATCAATAACTCATTTGGTAACACGGCGGTCATCTCCACAAAATAATCTAATGCAGGTTCAATCCTTATATTTAAAAAGTTATAATTTAGTTGAAATGGATAAAATATACTTTCTATAAGTTGTAATAACCTGCTGTAGGTTAATTTTAGCAAAGTATTACTCAGTCAACAACTTCAAATAACCCACAGCAAGTTATTTTTTGTAAATTAATTTAAATATGATTACTTGTAAGTTATCTAGCCTCATGGGCGATAGAAAAATTTTAAAATTAAGTGAAGTGGTGCATGCAACAGGTATCAATCGCAACACGCTCACAAGTATGTATTATGACCGTGCTGTACGTATTGAATTACCAGTCGCCGATAAGTTGTGTAAGTACTTTAACTGTACGATGAATGATTTGTTTGAGTTTAAGGAAGAAGTTGAAGAAAAAGATTAACTTAATACTTCGTTTGATAAGTTTTTCGAAGAAAAAGACTAGCCAATACTTAGTTTGATAAGTTTTTCTCTGCAGATCTAATATTGAATTTTATAAAATATCATTACAAACAGAGGTGGTTCCACTTGTTTGAACAACTAAAAGCGTATTTATAAGTGATATTCCGCTCTAGTTAAGCCACCTTGTTTTGTTGGGGTAGCTGATCATAGTAAAACTCATTTGGTGTCATTTTGTCTAGACTCGAATGAGGTCGTTTCAGATTATAAAACTCAAAATATGCACTCAATTGCTTTTTCGCATCTGTGACACTGCTATAAGCTT